>CAMHBN010000089.1 GCA_946183385.1 uncultured Ruminococcus sp. | reverse complement strand
GAGCTCCTCTGCCTCCGCGAAGAAAGCCTCCTTGTCCTTGCGCCGCCCTTCGTGGTTGCCTGCCGCGTAGGCGCACGGGTACTTCTCCGCCGCGAGCCTCATCAGCGTGAGGGCGTTTTTCGTACCCTTTGCGCGGCTGTCGATGACGTCGCCGCCGAAGAGCACGATATCGGGCTCAGCCTCCTCTATTGCTTCCCACAGCCCCGACTGGTCGCGTCCGCCGTAGAAGCTGTTGTGCAGATCGGAGATGAACACGATACGCACAGGCTCGCCCGTTTTGTCCGAGCTGACGGTATAGTACACGGGCTTCATCGAGAAGCCCCACCAGTCGAGCGCGAGCACGACAACGGCAATGACCGCGATCATGATAATTCTTCGTTTACGCTTGCTGTTCATTTTTTCTTGCTTTTCTCGCCATTTTTTCCTCGTACATAAGCTTGTCGGCAGTAGCGACGAGCTCCTCGAGGTCGAGGCCGTCACTCAGCGAGTTCAGGTAGAATCCGATACTCGCCTCCACCTTATACTGCTTGCCCGAGCTTGCATTGTAGCTTTGCAGATAATCCGTCACACTGTTTTTGAAGCCCTCGCAGTATTTTTTCGCAAGGCTCTCCGAGGTCGTCACGGCGACGCAGAACTCATCTCCGCCGAATCTCGCGCATATCTCGCCGCGCACGGAGCTCACGAGCAGCGCATGACCGAGAGTGATTATCGCGTTGTCGCCCTCGTTGTGACCGAAGTTGTCGTTGATATGCTTCAGACCGTCGAGGTCCGCGAAAATAAGTGCTATCTGTCTGCCATCCGAGATATTCTCCGAATTGATGAGCTTCTCTGTCTCGGCGTAAAAACCGCGGCGGTTGAGCAGACCCGTCATAAAGTCGTGGAGCGAGGATACGCGCAGCTGCTCGTTCACGGCAATGAGCCGGGCGTTTATGTACTGGATATGCATCCTGCTGTGGAACGTACCGAATGATGAATCCATCGCGCTCATGAGAGTATGCATCCTCTCGTATTCATCGAAGTCTATACGCGGCTGGAAGGCGCAGTAACCGAGCACCATACCCTGAAAATGCAGACAGCATATAATTATCGGCTCGGGACGCCTTGTAATGGAAGGATAATCGGGCAGGAGCTCGCTGAGCTCCACCTCGCACGGAGGCTGCTCGACCCAGTGATAACGCTGACAGAGCACATTGAGCTTCTCTGTGAAGGGGTACTCGGAATCGTGCTGCTCGCCGAAATCCGGCGGCTCGAGCACGTCTGTATTCAGAGCGAAAACGCTGGTGCTGAACTGGAACTTATCCATCAGCAGCTGCGGCAGCTCGTTTATGTCGTTGACCTTCGAGACAGCCGACTGCAGGTCGCACATAAGCACCTGACGGTAGGCTGACTGCTTAAAGCGTTCGAGTATCAGCCTCATGGAGTCGTTGACATTGTGCTTGTCCATTTTCATGCAGCCGCACGACTGCGACAGCATTATGTGAAAATCAACTGTTCCGCCGCTGCACTCCTCGCCGCGCTCGACGCGGATCACCGTATCTATAAGTCGTCTGCCCATCTCGTCGTAGTTCTGGCGGCAGGTCGTGAGATGCGGAAGGTGATACTCCGCCTGTATCGTGCCGTCAAAGCCCGTGATTATACAGTCCTCGGGCACTCTGAATCCAAGACGCTGTATGTAGTTGCTCGCCAGCACAGCCATAGTATCATTTGCGCATATTATTGCTTCGGGAACGGAACGGTGTTCGGTAACGAACCACCTGTTGAGGAGGTCCGTAGTCGGTCCCTCCCAGAAGCAGCCGTAGCCGACATTATCCTCTTCAAATTCGATATCGTTGGCTTCGAGAGCTCTTCTGAAGCCCGCTATCCTGTCCTCGGAGAACTCATTGCCCTCAATACCCGCTATCATATACAGCTTACGTGCTCCGTGAGCCTCAATGACGTGGCGGCAGATACGCTCGAAGGTATCCGCGTATGAAAACGACAGATTTATGCAGCCCTCCATCTCCTTGTCTATGGAAATGACGGGCACGCCGTTCGACTTTGCAGTATCAACGATGCTCTTCACGACCTTCTTGTCGTAGATGAAGCTCGACATTATCACCAGCGCCGAGAGCTTCTTGTACGGTATGAGCTTGTATACAGCTCCCTCGCCCTTGTAGTTGGAGTTGTCGTCCTCGTAGAGGTCGGTGCAGGCATTGAATATGAGAAGCCTGTACCCGCTCGAAACAGCATATTTATTCAGAGATTTTATAAAATGGAAGCGATCCTCGTCCTGAATGGTCGAGAGACACACTCCAATCAGCTTTGGACAGTGTTCCACAGATTCACCTGCTTTCAGATGATACGCCCTATATCATATAATAAACCAATTATATCATATAATTATGAACAAATCAAGAATAACGGTTATTTGTGCGGCTGAAATCATATTTTTTTACAAAATGCTGAAATAACAGATAAAAAAACCGTCACTTTCCCGATATGCATTTCCGCAATGGAAATGATTCCCTGTGTTTATAACGTCCCGCAGCGGCAATACTAATATCAAAAGCTGTACAGGGAGATTTGCTATGGCATTCAACAAGGTAGTCATATCGGGGATAAACACATCGGAGCTCACAGTGCTCAAGGAGGCTGAGAAAATGGCGCTCCTGCGCGAGATACGCGAAACGGGCAGCAAGGAGGCTAAGGACAAGCTCATCAAGGGCAACCTCCGCCTCGTACTCAGCGTGATACAGCGCTTCACAGGCAGAGGCGAGGACATCGACGACCTCTTCCAGATAGGCGTGATAGGGCTCATCAAGGCGATAAACAACTTCGACCTCACCAAGGAGGTGCGGTTCTCGACCTACTGCGTGCCGATGATAACGGGCGAGCTCCGCCGCCACCTGCGCGACTGCAGCCAGATAAAAGTGAGCCGTTCGCTCCGCGACCTCGCATACAAGGCGATACAGGCGAAGGAACGACTCATGCTGAAGAACCAGTGCGAGCCCACCATCGAGCAGATAGCGGCTGAAATAGGCGAAAAGCGTGCGGACGTGGTCATCGCCCTCGAGAGCATAAGCGACCCGATATCGCTCTACGAGCCCGTGTACTCCGACTCCGACGACACCATGTACATCATGGACCAGATAGGCGACAAAAACAGCGTGGAGAGCTGGATGGACGAGCTCTCCATACGCGACGCGATAAAACAGCTCGGCGAGCGCGAGAGGAATATCCTGTATCTGCGCTTTCTCAAAGGCAAGACGCAGGTCGAGGTCGCGGGCGAGATAGGCATATCGCAGGCGCAGGTCTCGCGCCTCGAAAAGGGTGCTATCAGCCGTATCAAGAACAGCGTTTGACGTATAAGATGAAAAAACGGCAGGTTGATCGCCGCGAATGTAACAATCGCGACGCAAAACCTGCCGTTTTTGTCGTGTGAGCGAGCTTGCGAGCATCAACGCGATTTTGGGTTCAAAGGGACTGTGTCCCTTTGCAGGGTCCGGGACAGAGTCCCGGCGGATTCCCCCCCCCGGATTCCAAAGGCAGAGCCTTTGGCGGGTCAAGGGCAGAAACCTTGTTAGAAGCGGAAATCGCGCTCGCCGTTCCTTATCCTGCTGAGGTAGTCGAGAGCCTTCTCGCGGCGCTTCGGGTCGGGAACGTTCTGTATCTCGCGGTCGATGAGAGCCTCGCCGACCTTCTTTGTCTCGGGCGAAGCGTAGTCCTGAAGATACTCCTGCAGCGTCAGCAGAGCGTTCGGGTGGCAGCAGTTCTGAATCTGTCCCACCTTGCACAGCGCCATGAAGCGGTCGCCCGTGCGTCCCTCGCGGTAGCAGGCAGTGCAGAACGACGGTATATAGCCGCTGTCCATGAGCCACTTCACCACCTCGTCGAGCGTGCGCTGGTCGGAGACGTCGAACTGCTCGGTGTCGTGAGGTCTGTCCTCGGACGAGTAGCCCGCATAGCCGCCGACGGACGTTCTCGAGCCGCCCGATATCTGCGATACGCCGAGACCGATGACCTTGGCGCGGCACTCCTCGCTCTCGCGGGTTGAGATTATCATGCCCGTGTACGGAACTGCGATACGTATGCAGGCAACTATCTTGGCGAACGTGTCGTCGTCGATACCGTTGTCGAAAACGTCGGGGTCGATGTCGGAGGCTCTTCTCAGGCGCGGTACGCTGATAGTGTGCGGTCCTACGCCGTGTACGGCTTCAAGGTGCTCGGCGTGCATGAGAAGTCCCGCGAACTCGTATCTGTACTTGTCAAGTCCGAAGAGAACGCCGAGACCCACGTCGTCGATACCGCCCTCCATAGCTCTGTCCATAGCCTCGGTGTGGTAGCAGTAGTTGTGCTTGGGTCCCGCGGGGTGGAGCACCTCATAGCTCTCGCGGTGGTAGGTCTCCTGGAAGAGGATATACGTGCCGATGCCCGCCTCCTTGAGCTTGCGGTAGTTCTCAACAGTGGTAGCCGCAATATTGACATTCACGCGGCGGATAGCTCCGTTCTTGTGCTTGATGGAGTAGATGGTCTTGATACATTCGAGAATGTACTCGATGGGGTTGTTGACGGGGTCCTCGCCCGACTCGATAGCCAGTCTCTTGTGACCCATATCCTGCAATGCGATGACCTCGTCACGCACCTCGTCCTGCGTGAGCTTCTTGCGGGGGATCTCCTTGTTCTGCATATGATAGGGACAGTACACGCACTTGTTCACGCAGTAATTCGAGAGGTACAGCGGCGCGAACATAACTATTCTGTCGCCGTAGAAAGCCTGCTTTATCTCGCGGGCGAGCTCGTATATCTTCTCGTTCATCTCGGGGATATCGCACGCAAGCAGCACGCTTGCCTCGCGATGGGAAAGTCCTGCGCACTCGACTCCCCTGCCTGTCTTTTTCGGCTTTGCTTTTTCGAGTATCTGCCCGATGAGCTCGCGGTTGTGCTTGTTCTGCTCCGCGTACTCGAGGGACTCAAGTATCTCCTCGTGGTTTATGAATTCGTCTGCATTCATTGACTTTACGTCGTACATAATTAAACCTCCATCGTATTCTCATTGTAGGGGACGGCGTCCTCGACGTCCCACAAAAAATCATTTCTGCTGCCTGACGGCAGAGGGCTGTCGAGGACGCCAGCCCCTACATTCTGAGTTCTGAGCTCTACTTCTTTGAAATGGCTGCCTTTACTGACACGCCGCTTATCTGTCCGAGCGTGCCCGTGAGACTGCTTATCCTGTCGGGTGAGGCGTCGAGAGCCACCGATATCAGCGATATCCCGCGCTCCTTGTAGGGCAGACCCATGCGCCCGATGATGATGTCGTTGTACTCGTGGAGCACGTTGTTGACCTCCACTGCCGCGTCCTGCTCGTCGATGACGATAGCCGCGACCGCTATTCTCTTTTCCTCCATTATCTCTCCCCTTTCCGTTACAACGATATATTTCCGTAAAACTCGCGGACGGCGGGACGCCGCCCCTACACGATGTTGTTTCATACCGTGTCAGTAATTGGCGGGCGGATGATATCCGCCCCTACACGGTTGGTTACAAGCCTTTTTCTTTCAGCTCCGAAACAAATTTGATATACATATCCGTTATGTCGCGGAAGCTCTCGCCTGTATCGAGGTTCGTGACCCCGCACCTCATACGCCGCAGGTCTGCCTCATCGCAATGGGACATACCGCGATAGCCCGTTCCCGTGAACGTGCCGCGGTTCTCGCCGTGCGCGACCTCGTTCGGCGTGAGAAAGCCGTCGCTCCTGCCGTTGAGGAGGAGCACTCCGATGTACGGCACAGCCATGATAATGTCGCTGTACCAGTGCTTCATCAGGAAGGCGCAGCTCCTGTACAGCACACGCGCGTCGTCGGGATTCTCGGTGTTGAACCGCTTCATATAGGCCGTCGTGAGCTGCTCGAAGCAGCGGTAGGTGTCGGGCTTCTTGTCTCCGCCTATGAGCTTGAAAACGTCCGTGCCCTTGCCCACCAGCTTCATTATCGGTCGGAGCTTCATCAGCCGGTCCATAGCCGCCGAACCGTTGTGCGGAGTGCTTATCGTCGTCAGCGAGGCTATGCTCCCACCCTGCTTCAGCGTCGAGATGAGATATCGCGTCTCCATACCGCCCTTCGAGTGGGCGATGACGTTAACCTTTTCCGCTCCCGTCTCCGCGAGGACGCGCTCCAGCCGCTTGGCGAGGAGCTCCGCATTGCGCTCAATGGTGGCGTTCGCCTCCTGACCGCCGAAGAATACCTCCGCCCCGTGAGCTCTCAGCGCCTTGGGGATACGTCCCCAGTAGCATATCGGCTGGTCGCGGAAGCCCATACCGTGTACGAGCAGTATCGGGTACTTAGTCCTGCAATTATCCATAATAACACCAAAAAGCCCGCTCGGAGAATGAGCGGGCAGAAACAGCTTAATATTGCGTTATAAGCCGTCCTCCGATAACAGAGCTCCGCGCCCTGCTGCCCGAAAACAAACATTGCCAAGTGACCGACAGCGGAATGAATCCCGCTGTCCGACACTTATATTATACCGCATTGACAATATAATGTCAATTAAACTTGTTAGTGAGTACTAAAAATATATTTTTCAGATTTCTATTGACTTTACCCTCAAAAAAAGGTATAATAATGTCATAATTGTATAACAATTACCCACAAACTATCAGAAAGGTGTTGAATCAACATGGGAAAATTTGTAATCAAGGAATCAGGTAAGGGCTTCAGCTTCAGCCTGAAGGCAGGAAACGGCGAGATAGTTGCTACGGGCAGCAAGATATTCAACGATATCGACAGCGCTAAGGCTGTTATCGCTGACATCACCGCTTCTGCTCCGAAGGCTGCGGTCGAGGATCAGACAGCCGAGGGCTTCAAGGAAGAGAAGGGCGCAAAGTTCGAGCTTTATTCCGATAAGGCAGGCGAGTTCCGCTTCCGCCTCAAGAACAAGGCAGGCGATATCCTCGCGGTAAGCGAAGGCTATGTCAAGAAGGACAGCGCAAAGAACGGTATCGAGAGCGTTCGCAAGAATGCGTCAGATTCTCCCGTTGTTGAGGCTGAGGCATAAGTTGACATAAAGGAAGCCGACCCGTTTGGGTCGGCTTTTTTGTAACGATTTTGCTCTAAACTACTTGACGTGATTACAAAAAATTGTTATAATATCACAAAGGATGAATTTATGCCAGCAATAATTAAGTGTCTTGGTGATGGAAAATCACACACAATTAAAGAGCTAACAGATTATTGTGCTGACGCATTTCAATTATCTGAAGCAGATAGAAATGAAACAATGTCAAGCGGTCAAAACACGCTTTTAAATCGTGTTGGTTGGGCAAGAACATACCTTAAAAAAGCAGGATTGATTGAGTTTCCGAAAA
>CAMHBN010000088.1 GCA_946183385.1 uncultured Ruminococcus sp. | reverse complement strand
AGTCGACCTCTGTCCAGTCATAGTTGCTGATGTCGATATAGTAGAGCTTGAAGTCGTTCTTGAATATGAGCTGTACGAGCGCATTCTCATACCACTGGTCGTAGTAGCCGTCCTCGACCATGCTCTCCATTTCCGCCTTCATCAGCTTTACGCTCTCGCGGTCAAGAAGAGTTATTCCTGCATACTCACCATAATAGCTATCAAGATCCTTGCTCATTACGAGGACCTGATCTCCCGACACCTCAACGTTGTAGTCGCCGTCGGTCTTGATAGAGCTGTCAACGAGTACGGTCGGCTTGTCCACCGGCTTGCAGAGAATATTTGCTACGAGCTCATCCTCCATAACAATGTCTCCGTCGATGAGGACAATGTTTTCGTCGGTGAGTTCCTCCCTTGCGAACCACAGCGAGGCTATCGAATTTGTTACCTCGTAGAAGGGGTTGTAGATAAATCTTACGCCCTCAACCTGCTCCTCGATGCTTCTGTGCATATGACCTGTTACGAGGACGATATCAGCCTTCGCGTCATGCTCCCTGATGAGTCCGACCATTCTCTGGAGAAGAGTGGTGTTCTCGTCGAGCTTATACATCGACTTCGGGTGCTTGAATGTGAGGGGCTGTAATCTTGAGCCCTTTCCTGCAACCATAAAAATGTACTTCATTATTCTGAGACCTCCATTTATTTGATCGGCTCCTGCCATACGACAAGTCCGACCCTCATGAGCTTTTCATCGGTCGGGAAGCGTATATCTATCCCGAACTGTGCCGCCGTCTTGACTATATTCACGCCAGTGGATTCGAGCGGACTTCTCGACATATACGGGTTGTTGCAGCGCTCCTTGCCGCATCCGCCCTTGCAGAGCTTGCACGAACCTGCTCCGAACGAGATTGCAGTCGAGCTGTTGTGGTCGTAGAACCATTTCTCTATCTTCAGCAGGGTCTTGTGAAGGGTGACGCTCGACTCGTTTCGTATCGTCTCATACTGAGCCTTGTTCGTCGCGTCGAACGTATATGCCACGAACATTCCCTCGTCGAACTCGCTGAACATCTTCTTGTAGTCTAAGTCGGGAAGATTTGGAGGACATCTCCAGTTCCTGCCGTACTTTCCGCAATAGAAGCAGTTCATCCTCACGCACTCTTCAAATATCATTTTCTTAGGGTCCATAAAGGTTATCTCCGCTTCGGGAGCTATCTCTTTGCAGAAATCAAGCAGTTCCTGCCTTAATGCCGTCTCCATAGGCTTTCTCCTTTTCACCCGCACTGAGCGCGCAGGTGCAGATTTCTCACATTCCGAAGAACTGCTTCATCTCCGCGAGCAGATTATCGTAGTCCGCGAAGCTGAGATCGCCGACGTGTGCGACACGTATGCTCCTCTTTCCGAGCTCGCCTCCCACGGGGTTGACCATAATGTGCTTCTCGTCCTTGAGGTATGCAAAGAACTCCATAGCTATGTCCTTCTCGAAGCGGACGGGAGTTATGGCATTTGAAAGCGGATAGGGCGGGAGATGTACAGGCAGTCCCTTGAGGCTGTTCCTGAAATGCTCACAGCGGCTCCTTACCTCGTTGAGTCTTGAATCTATGCCCTCGTCGTCGATCTTATGAAGCATATCGTTGAGCTCGAAGCAGACGCCTACAGCGGGAGTGAAGGGAGTCTGTCCCCTCTTCATATTGAGGAAATAGTCCTTGAAATCGAAATACAGGGACTCGAGCTCGTTAGCCTCGACCTTGCTCACCATGCGTGCGCTCAGTGTGACTATTGAGAGTCCGGGAGCAAGGCACAAGCCCTTCTGCGAGCTTACGATAGTTGCGTCAATGCCATACTTCTCCATATTGTACTCGTCAGCAAGGAACGAACTGATAGCGTCTACAACGAGGTACATATCATTGCGCTTGCAGAAGTCGCTGATGATGTTGATATCGTAGAGCTGTCCAGTATAGGTCTCGTCGATATTTACGAGCAGTCCTGTGAAGCCCTTGCCCTCGAAGGGAGCAAAGTGCTCCTTCACGAGCTCCTCATCAGCTCCGAGCTTGAGAGCCGTGAACGGGATATGGTGTATCTCGCATATCTTCTCGAAGCGCTCGCCGAATGTACCGCCCGAGATAACGAGCAGATTGTCGTTCTTATCGAAGCAGTTTATAACAGTCGCTTCCATTGCACCGCTTCCCGAGCAGGTCAGGAATACTGCCTTCGCGTCGCTCTGTGCGGACTGCAGCTTCTTGATAAGGGCTTCATTTTCAAGCATAAGCTCCGAAAATTCGGGCGTTCTGAAATAGGGAACGACCTTGGATCTTACCTCGAGAGTGCTCCGATACATCTGTGTCGGTCCGACCGTAAAAAGCTTGTAATCTTCCAGCTTCATTGTTTTTTCCTCCTGAACAATGTAATATTATATCTTGGTATACCGATCCTGACGGAACGATTATTCAATTACCAGACAATTATATCACTATTAACTCAGGATGTCAACTCGTATCCGAAAAAAAGACCCGTGAACTTCACGGGTCTTTGTTTAAACATTTACAGTTCTATTCCGTTGAGCCTCAGCAGCTCGCGCGCGGAATCAACCGAATCCACGCCTGTCTTGTTCTTTACGGGAGCGAATTCCTTGCTTCTTTCAACCTCATAGGCAAGGCAGTCCTCCTGAAGCTTGACCATATCGAGAGCGAGGGTCTCGAACTTATATGCATTCGGCTCCTCGGGAGCTATGATCTCGCCGTCGGCGTTCATGTACTTTATCTTCTTGAAGGCGCGGTGGAGCGGCAGCTTCACGGAAAGCGTCCTGTTGAGCCTGTCCACGCGAAAGAGATAGTTCAGTATCACGCCGTAATTGTACGACAGCGTGCCGTCTGGCTCGCGGCGGTTTATCATCTCGTCGGTCATCTCGTAGTATTCCACGATGGACGGTCTGCCGTCCTCGAGGCAGAGCACCCCGACCTTCTCGTTCGGGTCAGCCTTGGCAACTACCTTCGCGCCCGACACCTTGCCCGACTCTATGACCGCACCGATGAAGCACGGATCGGCTATCCGCTGTAATACGTTGTCCACGGCGAAAACGTTCAGCCACTCGATGTGTGCGTTCTGCACTATCCTGAGCATACCCGTTTTAGCCATTGAAGCGTACCAGCCGCCGTTTCCGTTCGGAGCCGTTGATATCGTTCCCTTGCCCGAGAGCATGAGCTTGCCGTTGGTATCGACCGTGGGTAGCTGCTCCTGCACGAAGAACCATACGTTGTCATCGCTGTATCCGAAGAAGTTGTGAGCCGCGAAGAACTCACGCGTCTCCTTGATGTTGTCAACGCTCGTCATAATGAAGAGCGGCACCCATGCGCCCGCCTGCCTTGTGACCTCAAGCAGATTGTTGATAAGGCACTCGAAGATGTAGAGGTCGCGGTCAACGCCTATCCTGAACATACCCTTCGGGTGGTCAAAGCCGAGACGGCTTCCCTGTCCGCCTGCAAGCAGCACCGCTCCGACCTTGCCCGCGCGTATGGCTTCAAGCCCTATCTCGGTGAAGTGCTCGCGCTTTTTGGCGATGTCATCAAGAGTTGTCGCGTACAGCGGCTCGAAGCTGCCGCGCTCCTCCTCCATAGCTATGTCGTTGAGTACGGAGAGGTCGAGCGACTCTATGTGTGATACCATTTTGAGCTGGTCATCATGCGAAAGTGATTTCAAATGTGCCACTATATGCTCCTGATGAAGCATATTCAGCATTTCCGATGTTCTGTGTTTCATATATTGCACCCTTTATCTGCCCACATAAGGAGCGTGATCATCTATCCGACAATAATTTAACCTATATCAAATTTGGCAACAACTACCCTTTTTATTATAACCTCAAAACTTCCGAAATGCAAGCAGACAGGCGTTTAAATTGGTGTCCGCAGCAACATTTTGTCGATTCTCACAAAAATAAAGCCGCAATATAGTGCATAATGACCGATAAAGCAAATGTTGCATAACCTCCCCTGTTCTGGTATAATCAGATATAAAGACAAGCTATCGGAAAGGAGCATTTCCATGAGTATTTTCAGGCGTCCTCCCCTCCCCATACCCGAACCGTTTACAGCAGACGATATCAGGGTCGAGTCGAGCATCTGCACGGGCGAAAAGACCATCGGCTTCTATGACAGAGCCGCGAAAAAGCTCATGTACGCAGAGCTCGTCCGCTCCGACAAGGATATACGTGATTTCTATGCGAAATACGGAGTTGAGCAAACCCGCTGACCGCGCCGAAAGGAGGAAACAAATGGCTAAGATGTCTGCACGTGCTGCCGCGGCGGCAATCTCCGCTGTGCTGAGCACTGCGCTTCTTCCGCCGACCGCTGCATCGGGAGCTCAGGAGCTCGCAGACAGCGGCATCGACTACACCGAAGCAGTCGGGACTATACTCAATCCCGCGGCAGGCTACACAAACACGATATGGGCGGTCTGCAAGCCTGACTCGACCCCTGTCTACTCCCCCACGGGGAAGCTCGTCCTCTTCTTCATTGATATCGGCGCCTTTTCGTCGGGAATTAACGGCGGTGCCGATATGCCCCTCGACGACGCTTTTTTTGAGGCGTGGCATGAGACATTCGGGAACTGCCGCAAAAACGGCTGCACGGTCGCGGTCAGATTCCGCTACGACGCAAACGGGACTGCCGACCCCGAGCCCGCTGAGTTTGACGCCCTGCTCTCCCATATCGACCAGCTCGACGAGCACGGCTTCTTCGACGATATCGGCGATATGCTCATGTATGTGGAGGCGGGCTTCGTCGGCAAGTGGGGCGAACAGCACGGCGGCAAGTACACCTCACTCCCGTACAAGGCTCAGCTCCTGCAAAGGCTGCTCGAGGTCGTGCCTGACCCTGTCCCTGTAACAGTCAGGACCCCCAATATCTTCGCTGAATGGGCAGGGATAAAGCTCTCGGAGATAAACGACACAGAGCTCATAGACAGCCTCACATCGAGCACATACTGCCCCGATATACAGAAGTACCGCAGCCGTATCGGGTTGTACGACGACGGATATATGGGCAGCGACAGTGACCTCGGCACATACTCCGACCGCGCAGCCGAGACCGAATGGCTCGGGCGGCAGACCCTTACCTCGTACTTTGGCGGCGAGTTTTCGGGCAATCTCGAATTTGCTCAGAAGTACGATACCTACCTCCCCGAGAACGCCATTCCCGAGATGTATAAAACTCACCTGAGCTATATCAACTCGAATATCTTCCAGCTTTATAAGGACTGCACATTCGACGAGAACTGCGATGTTTCGGGCGTTGACAACTCCGCGTACTACGGGAGCTCCGCCTTCGATTTTATCCGCGACCACCTCGGCTACAGGTTCGTGCTGCGTGATTCAAAGCTCACTCCCGAGGTCGCGCAGGGCGGCAGTGCAAGGGTGAAATTCACCGTTGAGAATACGGGCTTTGCGGGTATTATCCCCGCCTGCACACCTTACGTCATACTCGAAAAGGACGGTATATACACGTTTGCGAGGTGCAATACCGACTGCCGCAAGTGGCTGTCATGCACCGGAAGCGACGAGGTGCTTGAGCTGAAGCTCCCGTCGAATATCGAGACGGGCAGGTGGAACGTCTATTTCAAGGTGAACATCGGTCCGCAGTGGCAGGTCGAGTCACCCGACAAGGGAGCTGTGCGCTTTGCCAATAACGGTACGTGGAACGGCGTGCTCGGAGCGAATCTGCTCGGCAGTATCGTCGTCACCAAGGGCGATACCTCAACAGGCAGAAGGAGCTTCTGCGTTGTCGGCTGTGAGGACGGCGCGGAAGGCGGTATGTATTCATACAGGGACATCATCACCGTAGACGGAGCTCTTTCTCACGCGTGCGAGTGGACGTCCGACAACGTCATTGCAACGTCCGACAGCGGCACGGAAATGTCCGTCCGTGCGGATGGCAATTACCTCTATGTCATGGCAAAAATGCCTGCGGGAGCGGCAGCACCCGTCTACAATATCCAGCTCCACCGCGCGTCGGACAACGAATATTTCTGGCTGTATTACGCCTCTAACGGCTTTGTCTACTTCAACAAGGAGTCATACGACGGCTGTATGTGCAAGTGGCAGGACGATACCGTGGAGTTCCGCCTGCCGTTCGATATTTTCGGTATCAGCGGAGGCGACGAGCTCAAGGATATCCGCGTATTCCTGCAGGACAGCGCCAATGATTGGAAGCTTATGGGCAATATCACTGCGAGCAATGTTGCTGTACCCGATACGGAAGCCCAATTCATCGTATCGAAGCCTCTGCTCGGAGACGCAAACCTTGACGGGAAGGTCACGGTAGCAGACGCGGTCGCAATACTGCAATATATCGCCAACAAGGATAAATATCCGCTCGCGGCTGAAGCACGCAGCAGCGCTGACGTCTACGCCCGCGGCGACAGCATAACAGCGAGCGACGCTCTCACGATACAGCGCGTGGACAGCGGTCTTATCAGCCTTTCAGACCTGCCGGTAATTCCGCTCTGAAAAAAAGTCAATTATTCTCCCTGCATAACAACAGACCTCAGATGTATTCCGAGGTCTGTTTCATATTACTATCAACTTTCAACCGATACATACTTTTATTCATCGTTATCAAAGCGGAAAAACGTCCATTTTTTCTGTATCAATATGGTTATCCGAAACTCAGTTTATACACGCAAGAAGCTCACCCAAAGACAAGCCCTGTTGTATGTCGGTATTCCGCGCAGAAGATACTCCGTTGCAGGTACAGGAACCGAAAAAATCCCATGCGCACAATGCAGATGACCTCTCTGTTCTCGTCTCTGTCAAAGATGATAGTGAATACCTTCTTAATTCGTACAGATCCGGTTCCCGTTTATCTTTGCAAAGTGAGCATTTGTCCGGAGCACCCGTATTGTTTCTCGTTCAGCATTATTATACCAAACATTCCCGAAAGAGTCAAATACTTATCACGGCTCGGCATGAACACTCTTGATATATTCAAGGAACTCCATGTTCAGATATTATTGTTTCAATACGGTCAAATAGCTCTTTATCTGCTAACATATTATCAACTACTTATTTGCAATCGGGATAATCCTTCCTGCACATTTTATATACGCCTGCATGGTCTGATTCGTATACCTCGGCGGCTTTTGTGAACTCCTTTATGGATAAGTCCTTGTATTCTTTACTTGTCATGATAAAACTCCTTTCGCATTATCCGAGCACAACATCGAGTACCATCATCAGCGTAAATCCTACCGAAAACATGATTACTCCGATATTGGAATGTTCTCCCTCTGACATTTCGGGTATCAGTTCCTCCACCACAACATATATCATGGCTCCTGCCGCAAAGCTCAGTAAATACGGCATTGCGGGCAGAAACAGCCCTGCAAAAAGTATCGTCAGTGCTGCGCCGATCGGCTCAACTGCTCCCG
>CAMHBN010000087.1 GCA_946183385.1 uncultured Ruminococcus sp. | reverse complement strand
GACAGGTGCATTTTTTCAATTATTCGTGGAGCTTCGCCTTTGTCAACGGCAGGTCGGCTGCCTTTTCCATAAGGCAAAGAGCATCTACATCATTTGATGTCGTATATGCCAACCAAAAAGACGGTACATGCTTACCTTCATCCCCAAAATTCGGGAAATCTAAATATGCGTAATATGCTTTATAATAAATCGTTATATCACCATAACAATTGAATGTGCCTGTTCGACAAAGAGCGGGAAATCCTAAAAACTCCACTTCGGTACTGGAATCCACTGCAACTTTTGAAAAATCTCCGTTTGTATCTTGTTTACATTTACGATACATAAAAGGCTGCATATTAAAAAGTAATTCTTCAGGCAATTCATCAAGCGTGTGTCCTTGTGACACATCCTGTAATTTTTCATCAAAGTCGAAATCCATTCCATAATACACCGGAGCACTCTCTGAACCACCGGTCAGACAAATCATACCGGTTCTATCAATTACATCATCAACTTCCCATCCCTTGGGAAACGGCATATCAATACCATTCCAGTTATGATACTCCCCCACTTCCAAAGAAACCGATGATTCTGTCTCTTGAGTATTCTCTTCCTGTTTTGCTTCCGTCTCCTGCTGAGCTGCCGCTGTTGTCGCAGGGGCGTCATTCTTGCTGCTCTCGGACGAGCCCGCAGCGCTTCCGCAGCCTGTGAGCATAACAGCCGCCATGCAAATTGCAAATATTCCCTTTTTCATTGTGATTATACTCCTTATTCAGCGGTATTACAATAATTACCGACATTACTTATTTCATTATAGTATAAAATCGAAGTAGAGTCAAGCGTGAATTTGTCACTATCTGTGCAATTTTTTCGTTTTTTCCGCTCAAATCAGCAAAAAAGCACCTGCCGCGCGGGACAGGTGCATTTTTTCAATTATTCGTGGAGCTTCGCCTTTGTCAACGGCAGGTCGGCTGCCTTTTCCATAAGGCAAAGAGCATCTACATCATTTGATGTCGTATATGCCAACCAAAAAGACGGTACATGCTTACCTTCATCCCCAAAATTCGGGAAATCTAAATATGCGTAATATGCTTTATAATAAATCGTTATATCACCATAACAATTGAATGTGCCTGTTCGACAAAGAGCGGGAAATCCTAAAAACTCCACTTCGGTACTGGAATCCACTGCAACTTTTGAAAAATCTCCGTTTGTATCTTGTTTACATTTACGATACATAAAAGGCTGCATATTAAAAAGTAATTCTTCAGGCAATTCATCAAGCGTGTGTCCTTGTGACACATCCTGTAATTTTTCATCAAAGTCGAAATCCATTCCATAATACACCGGAGCACTCTCTGAACCACCGGTCAGACAAATCATACCGGTTCTATCAATTACATCATCAACTTCCCATCCCTTGGGAAACGGCATATCAATACCATTCCAGTTATGATACTCCCCCACTTCCAAAGAAACCGATGATTCTGTCTCTTGAGTATTCTCTTCCTGTTTTGCTTCCGTCTCCTGCTGAGCTGCCGCTGTTGTCGCAGGGGCGTCATTCTTGCTGCTCTCGGACGAGCCCGCAGCGCTTCCGCAGCCTGTGAGCATAACAGCCGCCATGCAAATTGCAAATATTCCCTTTTTCATTGTGATTATACTCCTTATTCAGCGGTATTACAATAATTACCGACATTATTTATTTCATTATAGTATAAAATCGAAGTAAAGTCAAGCGTGAATTTGTCACTATCTGTGCAAATGCCGAAAAACGAGGATTTTCCGCCCTGTATAACCTGACAAAAATATAACTTACTTTGACAGAAAAATAACATAAAAACTATTAGCTTGCTGTCCGAAATTTATAGATTTTTGCGGAAAATGCAAATATTCTGCAAAATTTTCATTGCAGTTCTTGATTTTTCAAATGCATTGTGCTATAGTATGCTTGTACAAGGGGTAATACCCCAAAACTTTTTCGATAAGGGTAAAGGAGAATTTCTATGAAAAAAACATTTTCTATCATCGCCGCAGCTGCTATGGCTGCTTCACTTACATTCGCAGGCGCTGTAAATGCCTACGCTGACGAAGAGCCCACTACTCAGGCTGCCACACAGGCTGAGGCTTCCCTCGCTATCGAGGACATCACAGGCAAGTGGAAGTACGAGGTCAACGATTCCTCAGACGCTAAGGAAGGCGGTATCATTGAGGTAAAGTCCGACAGCACCTACACCTTCACCAAGGACGGCAGCGACTCCGAGACAGGTACAGTTAAGATAGGCACTGAGGAAATAGGCGGCACTACTCTCCCGACTGTAGGCTTCTACGTTGGCGAGGAGATGAGCTTCGGCGGCTACTACCGCGACGACACTGATACCATTTCTATCGGCAACGGCGGACTTGCTCAGCTTGCACGCTACAACGGCGAGGCTGAGACCACGACCACGACCGCTGAGACAACAACTGCAACCTCCACCGATACTACCACTTCTACCACATCTACAACAACCGCAGCTACAACCACAGCTAAGGCTACTACGACTACCGCGGGCTCTCCCAAGACAGGAGTTGCCTTCCCTGCTATCGCTATTGCAGGCGTAAGCGCGGCAGCAGCAGTTGCATTCGTTCTCAGAAAGAAAGAAGACTAAGCTATATCAGCAATAAGCGGCACCTTTAGGCTGCTCACCTTAGCGGAAAAAGCGGGTTACCGAGCCGTAAACTAACGGCATATGTTCGGTAACCTGCGAATCCGCCAAAGGGGGCTCCCCTTAGGGTGCCGCTTTTTCGTTTATTATGCCGTCCGCTATCTCCGCGAATACGGGAGCTGCCGCGTCGTTGCCGTAGCCGCCGTCCTCCACCAGCACCGTCACCGCGAATGTCGGCGAGCTCGACGGGAAAAAGCCCGTTATCCACGCGTGGCAGAGCTCCTCGCCATCCTCGCCGTAGCGCCCCGTCTGGGCGGTCGAGGTTTTCGCTCCGACGCGGATATAGCGCGGCCGCGCCTTCGAGCTTTCGTTGAGGTACACAGCCTCTATCATCATCTTCCGCAGCTGAGCGGCAGTCTCCTCACTCATCACGCGGGAGCGCCGCGGAGGCTTCTCGTTGCCGACCGTCTCGCCGTCCACGGTGATACCGCGCGCTATCGTCAGCAGCGGGAGCTCTCCGCCGTTTGCAATCGCGCAGGGCGTTTATCTGCAAAGGCGTGGCGGTGAGCCTGCCCTGCCCGAATGAGAAGTTGGCGAGCTCCGCGGGGACGAGGAGCTCCTTTTCCGTGGGCAGGACTCCCGCCGAAGCCGTCATTCCCGCGCATAGGTAGATCTCCCGCCCGAAGCCGAGCTCCGACGCGAGATTTCGGAACTTCTGCGGGTCGAGGAGCTGACTGAGAGCGATGAAGTAGGTGTTGCAGGAATTCGTCATCGCCTCCGACATCGTCTGCACGCCGTGCCCGTCGTACTTGTGGCAGCGGAAGAGCTGTCCGCCGATGTCGATACTGCCCGTGCAGTCGTAGACGTAGCCGTCCAACCCTTCATTTATTCCCTCGCAGGCGGTGACGAGCTTGAACGCCGAGCCCACGCTGTACGAGTAGAGGGCGCGGTCGATGAGCGGGCTGCGCTCGTCGGTGAGAGCCGTGCCGATGTCGTCCACGCTGAACTGCGGGAAGCTCGCGAGAGCCAGTATCTCGCCCGTTTTCACGTCTGTGACCACTATTGCGCCCTTGTCGATACTGCGTCCCGCACGCTCGCAGATGAGCTGTATGCGGCTGTCGAGGGTGGTGACTACGCCCGTATTCTGCTTCGTACTGCGGATGATGTCCCTGTCCGCGCCGATGAGGACGTTGCCGAAGCCGTCGGTGGAGTAGGTCACGCTGTTCTCCATGTTTCCGCCGCGGAGAATGCGGTCGTAGGCGTACTCTATCCCCGAGGCTCCCCTGTCCTCTGAAAGATAGCCCACAACGTGCGGAGCGGGCATATCCGCGGCGTAGCGGTCGGGGATATCGAAAAAGGTCAGCCCCGCAGATTCCTCGCCTCGGCGGGTACAACGAAACGCAAAAGGTCTGCCCGCGGCATATCTATCGCGCACATTGGAGCTGTCCTCCGCGAGATCGAGAAGCTCGTCGAGAGTGACCGCGGACGGTACAGCCACCGCCACCACAGAACTCCCGCTGTTTGTAAGCGGGGCGAAATTGCGGTCGAATATCGTGCCCTGCGTGTCGCCCGCATTTATCGTGACGAAGGCGCTGTCCTCGGCTGTGCGGACGTACTCGCGCTTCTGCGAGAGCCGCAGGTAGTTCCCCGCCAGCACCGAGAACATCAGGAAAAAAGCCGCCGTAAGTATAAGTATGCCGCGCTCGGAGCGTCTGCGCATAAAAAATCACCTCACAGGTATTGTTGCCCTGTGAGGTGATATTATACTGTGAAAACCGTGCCTATTCGAGGACTATCGTGAACGGTCCGTCGTTGACGAGCTCGACCTTCATATCAGCGCCGAATATCCCCGTCTCGACGTGCTTTCCTTTGCTGCGGCAGTAGTCCGCGAAGTAGTTGTACAGCCGCTCCGCCTCGTCGGGCTTGCCCGCCTGTATGAAGTTCGGACGGTTGCCCTTGCGGCAGTCGGCGTACAGCGTGAACTGCGATACCACGAGCAATTCTCCGCCCACATCTGCGAGCGAGAGGTTTATCTTGCCGTTCTCGTCCGAGAAGATGCGCAGATTTATCAGCTTGTCGGCAAGTCGGCGGCAGTCCTCTTCGGTGTCGCCCTGTCCCACGCCGAGCAGCACAAGATAGCCCGTGCCGATCTGTCCCGTGACCTCGCCGTCAACGGTCACGCTCGCGGAGGTAACTCTCTGCAATACTATCCGCATGGCTTACTTCCTTACGATGTCCATTTCGAACGGCTGGAGCTCGAGCTTGTCCTTGCCGATCGAGGATATCATGCTGTACATCGGCTTCGGGAGCGGTATCGTCTTGGGCTTGTCGGTGTTGTTGAAGAAGCAGATGTACTCGTCTCTGCCGTTGGTACGGGTGGTGACCTCTATGCCGTGCGGGAGCCCCTTCAGCTTGGGTATGCCCGTCTGCATCATAAGGTTGGAGGCGAAGTTCTCGTAGAAGTCCGCCTTCAGCACCGTGCCGACGTAATACGCCACGCCGTTGCAGTACCTGTTCATCGTGACTGCGGGTATGCAGCGGTAGTAGCCCTCGTTGTACTCGGCATAAGCCTTTGCCGTCGTGGGCTGGAGGAGGTCGCACCACTGCGAGCACCTGAACTCATTGCCCGCGAAGTCGCGTATAACCTGCATATCGCCGCCTATCGGGTCGTACTCGGTTATCTCCGCGCCGACGAGCTCCTTGAACACTGTCGGGAGGGTGTCCATAATGCAGTTGTTGTGCTCGTCCTTGACGCCGCTTCTCGTCGTCAGCACGAGTGTTCCGCCGTTGATGACGTAGCGGTAGAGGTTCTCGGTGACGGACTTCCTGTTCACATACAGTGACGGAGCTATAACGAGCTTGTAGCCCGAAATATCGGTATCGGGCGATACTACGTCAACGTTCGCGCCGTAGTGCATGAACGCCGAGTGGAAAGCCTTAAGCTGCTCGAGGTAGTAGAAGCCGTCCACCTGCGGCTGTATCTTGAACGCCGCGTCGGTCTCGGGCGAGTAGAGTATAGCTATGTCGGAGATTATCTCCGTATTGTCGAGGATACCGAGCTGCGACACGCTCTTGCAGAGCTCCGAGAACTCATGGAATCGGCGGTTCGGCACGTTGCTGTGGTCAAGTATGCCGTGCCAGTGCATCTCCGCGCCCGTGATAGCCGTTCTCCAGCGGAAGTGGAGCACTGTGTCCGCTCCGTGAGCGAAAGCCTGCAATGCATAGCCCTTTATCTGTCCCGGCTTAGGCGTCGGCGACATCGGGCACCAGCTTCCCGTGGGTCCGCTGAGCTGCTCCATTACCCAGAAGTGCTTCTCCTTGACGCCGCGCATCAGGTCGAGGTGGAAGGCGTGCGAGTAGTACTCGTTCGGGTCTACGGGTATGCGTATCGGCGGGTAGTTGTCGTAGGAGACGAAGTCCATGAGGTCGAAGAGCTTGTAGAAATCGGGCGTGTTCTCGCAGAACCACGTATTCGTGGTTATCGGTATCTTCGTGTCCTCGAGCCTTATCGTCAGCATGAGGTCCTTGACATAGCCCGTGATACTGTCGTTGCAGAAGCGGTACCAGTCGAGCGAGAGCGCGGGATTCTGCCACGCCTTCGGGTACGCATTGGGCGGCTGTATCTGCTCGAAGGAGCTGTATTCGCCGCTCCATACACTCGTGCCGAAAGCCTTGTTCACGCCGTCGAGGTCGTTGTACTTATCCTTGAGCCAGTCGCGGAACAGCGACTTGCACACGTCGCAGGTACACGGGTAAGCCTCAAGCTCGTTGTCTATCTGCCACGCCGCAACTGCTGGATTGCCAGCGTAGTGGCGTATCATCTGCTCGGTTATGCGCTTCGCATAGAAGCGGAACGTAGGCTCGTTGATACAGCGGTGAGCACGTATGCCCGTCTGTATGCGTCTGCCGTCGGGTCCGACCTGTACTATCTCGGGGTGAGCCTCGTACAGCCACAGCGGAGGGCAGTTCGTGGGCGTGCAGAGTATCGTGCCTATCGCGTAGCGCGAGAACGTCTTGATGACGTCGTCGAGCCACGAGAAGTCGAATTCGCCGTCGCGCGGTTCGAGCCTCGACCACGCAAATTCAGCCACACGTATGAGCTTGACGCCTGTTCTCGCCATAGTCTCGGCGTCCTTGTCCCACATCTCCCTGTCCCACTGTTCGGGGTAATAATCAACACCAATTTTCATGATGTGCCTCCTGTTAACGTATATTCTATTATCTTGCAATTTCCCATGAACCAGCCGCTGTACTGCTCGGCTGTCATATCGTTGAAATAGGTCTCTATCACGCGGCAGACTCCTCCGTGGCTGACTATCAGCACATTCTTGCCGCGGTATTTTTCGATGATGTCGTCGAGCACGGCGTAGACCCTGTGCGAGAGCTGCAGCAGCGACTCGCCCGTCTTTCCCATGCGCACGCCGAATTCGAGCTTGCCCTCTGCAAAGCCCTCGGTATGGCGCGTCTTGCCCTCGAACTCGCCGTAGTCCCACTCGCGAAGCCTCTCGTCCGTGACGATTTCGAGCCCGCACCTTTCGGCTACTGCACGCGCGGTCGTCTGCGCACGGAGCATCGGCGACGCGATGATGATGTCCACGTCTCCGAGGCGTGCGACCTCCTCCGCAAGTCCCTGCGCCTGCGCAAGACCAGTCTCATTCAGCGGGACATCGGTCGTACCGAGGATAAGGTCGTTCTTGTTGAAGTCGGTCTGCCCGTGGCGGGTGGAGTATATCTTCATAGCTCCGCCGCCTTTCTCAGCTCTGCCTCGGCGTTCTCCAGCATGAGAGCACTGGGCTTGTCGCCGCCCATAATTCGGGCTATCTCGGCTACCCTGCCGTCGAATTCAAGGTGTGTGACGCTCGTCTCGGTGCGATCGCCGACCACGTTCTTCTCGATGAGCAGGTGGTCGTCCGCCATGACTGCTATCTGCGACAGGTG
>CAMHBN010000086.1 GCA_946183385.1 uncultured Ruminococcus sp. | reverse complement strand
ATATGATAATCAACGCTCCCGAGACGCAGACGCTCTCGGGCATAGGCGACACCATCGCCAAGCATACCGCCCTCTACGACTGGAAGCTCTCCGCGTCGCGCACGGGCACGCAGGTAGACGACTTCGCCTACGCCCTCAGCCGCATGAGCTACGACTCCGTCTACCATTGCGACGAACAGGACATGAAGAGCCGCGTGTTCATACGCATACTCTCCCGCGCCCTCGTCATGGGCGGACTTGCCATGGAGATAGCGGGCTCGTCGAGACCGTGCAGCGGCAGCGAGCACCTCTTCGCGCACGCTATCGAGGAATACTACCCCGAGATAAAGATTTCGCACGGACTGGCAGTCGCTCTCGGAACGATACCCGCCTGCATATTCCAGGGACAGAATCCGAGCGGCATACTCAGCTTCTTCGCGAACCACAAGCTCGTCATCGACCCGCACGCCTACGGCATAACCGAGGATATGTTCGCGGATATGTGGGAGAAGGCACGCACCGTGAGAACCGGCAGGATAACCATTCTCGACGACGTTAAGCACGACCGCGTACAGCTCGGCGAGATATACGCAAGAATGACGGAGGGAAAATGAAAACAGGACTGATATTTGATATGGACGGCACGCTGTGGGACTCCTCCGAGGGCGTGGCAGCCTCGTGGACGGAAAAGATGCACGAGCTCGGCTATGACCGCCCCGACATAACGCGCGAGGACGTGATGTCCGTGATGGGACTGACTATGGACAAAATAGCCGACATCATCTTCCCCGACCTCCCGAGAGCCGAGCGTATGCACCTTCTCGACCTCTGCTGCGAACACGAGAACGACTACCTCCGCAGACACGGCGGAGTGCTCTACCCCGACCTTGAAAAGACGTTCAGGGCGCTGAAAAAGAACTATCCCCTCTTCATCGTCAGCAACTGCCAGAGCGGCTACATCGAGGCTTTCCTCGAATACTACGGCTTCGGGAAATACTTCACCGACATCGAGTGCTATGGCAACAACCTCAAGGGCAAGGGCGAGAACATCGCTCTGCTCGCGGAGCGCAACTCCCTCGACCGTGCCTACTACATAGGCGACATACAGGGCGACTACGACGCTACGATGCAGGCGGGCTGCGACTTCATACACGCCGCCTACGGCTTCGGCACGATAGACCAGACCGTCCCCGAGCTTGAGCGGTTCAGTGACCTTCCCAAGCTGCTGAAAACGCTGAAATAAACAAGAAAGGCAGTCCGCGCAGGACTGCCTTTCTCAATGTTTCTATTCATCAATATCTATTCAGGAAAGTGGGGAGGAAAAAATCACTCAGCTACTGCCTCTGCAGCCTCTTCAACTGCCTCTGTTGTCTCTTCGGCAGCAGCTTCCTTGGCAGCCTTCTCGTGAGCCTTGGGTCCCTTCGGAGCCTCAGGCTTTACCTTCTCGTCCTTCTCGGGAGCTACGGGCGGAACAGGCTTCTCAGCCTCTTCGAGCTTAGCGGGCTTCTCGGGAGCTACGGGCGGAACGGGCTTCTCAGCCTCTTCGAGCTTAGCGGGCTTCTCGGGAGCTACGGGCGGAACGGGCTTCTCAGCCTCTTCGAGCTTAGCGGGCTTCTCGGGAGCTACAGGCGGAACGGGCTTCTCAGCCTCGTCAACCTTAGCGGGCTTCTCGGGAGCCTTCGGTCCGAAGCCGCCTCTGATGAAATCGAACCATGAAGACTTAGCGTCAGCGTCCTTGAAATCCTCTGCGTCGATGTCGAATGTCTCGTCGATCTTATCAACGATCTCCTTCTTGCCTACGTGCTTCTTCGGCTCGGGCTTCTCAGCCTCTTCCTTGTCCTCGGGCTTTACGAGCTCGGGCTTCTCGGGCTTTGCAGGCTTCTCAGCCTCTTCAGCGGGAGCAGCTTCCTCTGCCTCAGCAGCAGGAGTCGCCTCGTCCTCGGTTACCTCAGCCTCTGTCTCAGCCTCTGTCTCAGCCTCAGCCTCAGCCTCGGAAGTCTCCTCAGCAGTAACTTCTACTGTCTCTACAGCAGTGTCGTCTGCGTTGTTGATGGCAGCGAACGATGTCACGCCTGTTGCTGTGGTGATGAGGGATACTGCTGCGATAGCAGCGATGATGGACTTCTTGCTTTTCATGATGAATTACTCCTTTACAATATATTTTCCGTTTCCGGATATTAGCTCTTTCGAGCTTCTGTTAATAGTTTACGGAGCGTTTTTCCAAAAAGCGGGGTAACTCAAAAAATTTTTTTGAAAAATTCAAAAATCATTAAAAACGTTGAAAGGCTGCCGTAGGTAAAATACCCATTGGCAGCCTTTCGGTGGTGGTTTATAGAGAATCGGTCATGTCATTGTTCAGCTGCTCCCTGCGGGAGCTCTTCTGCGTGCGGCTCTGCGGGAGCTTCAGCAGCTTCATCCGCAAGCGGAGCCTCGGGAGCTGCAGGAGCTTCAGGAGTCACAAGAGCTTCGGGAGCGGGAAGAGCCGCAGGTCCGTGTCCTGCGATACCATTGCCGCGACCTTCCGTATGAGGCGGTGTCGGGGAGTCATGCCGGTCATGCCCGTTGTGCTCCGCAGGATGAGTGCCCTCATCGGGAACAAAAGGCGGTGTAGGTATCTCAGCACCTATCGACGGGGATTCGGCAGTTGTCTCATTAGGCAGCGGCTCCGTCGTATGCTCGGGAACAGGAGCAGTAACATTCGCGTCGGGAGTTTCCGCAGCGACGGGAGCCGTCACGGGCGGTTCGGGAGCAGTCGGTCTTACCGCCGTCCCCCACGCAGGACCGTTTCTGTCGGTCACTGCGGGCGGAGTCGGCATTTCATGGTGGGGATGGGAATCGACTTTTCTCTTGATATTGACATTGATATCCAGCTCGGATGCTCTTTCCTGAAACTCCGATTTGTACTGTCTGTAATTTTCATCGTTATCGTCGGGCACAAGCACATCGACCGTATCGCCTGCCGAAATGTAGCCGTTTTCGAGCTGCGTCTCGAGGAGAGCGTTCGCAGTATCCACCTTGTCGGAGGTCGTGCCGTGCGACTCTATATACTTGTTTATTATCTCGTTTCCGCGTTCGGAATAGCTTTTCAGCCTTACGACGCTGCCCGTGTCGTCGAGCTCCATCTCTATCTCAGCCGCAGCGGATACGAATACGACGGAATTGGGAGCGGGAGCTATCTTGTCCTTGCCGAAGAAGCTGAATCCCGCAAATGTTACAACAGCGAGACACGCCGCAGTTGCCGCGACCTTCACGCCGCGCATGATTATGCGATTTCTGCCTGTTTTCGGCTTGTCCTCGGTCTCGAGCAGTATCGGCTCGGTGACGGTCTGCCCGACCTCGTAATGCAGATTCGCCGCATTCACGAAACGTGCTTCCTCGTCCATAAGAACTGCAAATCCCTCATGACATTCCATTACAAGATATTTCATACATCTCCCCCTCCTTTCAGTACCTGCATTATGTGTCCGCGCAGTATCTCGTAGCCGTTGGTGCATATGAGGAGCACCGCCACGAGGTAGCGCCTGTGCCTTTCGAGCGTCTTCCGCTCGACGTCCGCTCCCTCGGCAAGCTTAGCTATGGGGACTCGCTTGGTGCGGAGGAAATCCTCGAGTATATCGGGATTATTGCGTGCGTAGCAAACTGCCTTCCGGCAGCATTCGAGCGTGCGCCTCTGCTTGGGAGAGTTGTCGACGATATCCTGCATGGAGACTCCGAAATCGGTCATCTGCGCGGAGAGCTCCGCTATTTCCTGCTGTGTCGCCTCGCGTATCTCATTCTCCCCGAAGCTGTCGTGCTCGTCTTTTATTGTATCTATCAGATCGGGACGGTCGTCGGACTCCTCGTCCAGCGAGACCGTGATCCTGTTTCTTTTTTCCTTGCGGTAGTTGTCTATCAGCCGATTTTTTATCTTCACAGCGGCGAATTTGAGGAAAGCGCCGCGAAGTCTCGAATATGTACGTATAGCCTCGTAGAAGGCGAACATGGCGATGCTCAGCTCGTCGTCGCTCTGCTCGGGCGGTCTGTTCAGGAACTTGGCTGTCTCAGCCTTGATGAACGGCATATACGCCGCGATAAGCTCGTCAGCGGCGGCGTTGTCCTTTTTTGCCTGATAGACTTGGGTTATGATTTGATGTGTATCCGGATCCATTCAGATCACCCCCGTATCTTAATATAGTTTACGCACGGTATTTTTCAAAAGCGGGGTAGTTCCGAAAAATTTTTCGGGAACTCCCGCGCTTTTTTAAATTCGGAATTAGTGTTCCTATAATAAATCAGAATTTGCCGCCAAGCGGGCGGCGGCGCGGTTCGCGTTGTCGCTCGCAAGCTCGCTCACTTTCAACAGAACGGCAGTATACTTTCGCGAATCATACTTGTTCGCATAAATCAGAATTAATCTTGCTATAATTATAATCGAAATGGATTTCTGCATTCGTAAGTGACCAGTTACAGTCAGTGAAATTTATATTGTTCCATTCCGTATTGGTTCCCTCAAAAAATACCTTACTAACCGACTCTGCAAAATAAAACGCTTTCAGTAAAACACATTCCAACGTTCTGGGAAGATATAATGTTTCAAGATTTTTACAGCCAGCCAGCGCATACTGAACAATCAATTTGAAACCATAAGGGAAAATTAATGTTTTTAAATATTTATTGGATCCAAATGAATCTTCCCCGATTATCTCAACTCCATACGGAATGAAATACACTTCATCTTTCTTTTCAGGAGGATATATTACTAATTCCTTCATATTACCTGTAAACAATACTCCGTTTATTGCCTTGAAATGTGGATTAGCTTCTGATACAACCACCTTATCATATCCGCCTATTCTCCAATCAGCAAATTCAACGGATTTAACAGGTTTACCGTTAATTGTATTCGGGATAAACAGTGTATCTGAATATCCCTCCCCCATTTCTAAGATATATGCATTCGATTCTTCATCAAAGCAAAATTCAACCTTAATTCCATTAAGCTCATAGTAATTCTGATTTGTGATGATATTATCATTCATGCATTACACCTCTGAATTCCGATTTATCTTTGTAGCAAAGCTCCGAAAATGGACTTTTAATAAGTATACCACATTCTGTGGCATCTTTCAAGAAAAAAAATTCCCCGAACGGCACAATGCCGCTCGGGGAAGGAAATGTCAGCTTATGATATTGCCTGTGATGACAATCGTGCTCGTGCCGGGCTGGACGCTCCACGCGCCGCCCTCACGCGACTGCGAATAGGTCGCGGCGGGGACGGTGATCTGTCCCTCGGGAACTGTGAACAGCCCCGTAGATTCGTCGTAGGTGTAGTTTGTACCCGCCGTCCACGCCGTGCCGTTGTAGGTCACGGACGAGATATCGAGCGCGGGCTCGAAGACGTCGGTGAATACGACGCTGTCGTCCTCGGTGACTGCCGTAGTTCCGCTGTTCTGTATCACGAAGGTGTAGGTCAGCTCGCCGTTGCCCGATACAGTCACGGGCGAGAGCGACTTTGTTATCGTGAGCTCTGCTCCCTCCTCGGGAGTGACAGTCGCGGAAGCCGAAGCGAGAATGCTTCCGCCCGCACCTGTTACCTCGGCGGTGTTGGTAATGCCTGCGTCAGCTCCGAACGGCGCGTACTGATTTACCTCCGCCTCGTACAGGATTATCGCACTGCCGCCCGCGGGCACTGAAATGCCCGTGAAGGTGAGCGGCTGAGCGGAGGCTATCGTCGGTTCTGCCTGCAATACGCCGTTGACAAAGAGCTTAGCCGAGCCCTCGTTATAGGTCAGCGGGACGAGCTCCTGCGCGGGGTCGCCGAAGCTGTACGCGCCGAGGTCATCGGTGACGGTGAGCCCCGTGAGGTCAGCCGTACCCGTGTTGAGAATGCTTATCGCATAGGCTGTATCCGAGCCCTGGGCGTAGGTCTCGGTAACAGCGGTTTTTTCGGCGGATACGGTGTCGAGTATCTCGCCTGCTGTAATATTTGAAACAGTTACGTTCCCGTTATAGGAAAGCGTAGCCTGATTGTAGAATGTCGCCATAATATTCCCTCCTTTTTATTGGCAGGACGCTCCTGCCGATATATATTATGCAGGTTAGCAATTCATCGTTACAATGCTTCCCGCCGCAAGGGCTCTGCCTTAGGAATCCAACTACGTTGGCGCTCGCAAGCTCGCTCAGTCTGTACAAAAGGCTCAGTCTGCTTTCGGCGGGTAACAATAGCGGAACCCTTGTAAAAAACATTTCTTTGTGATATAATAGGTGTATTGCCAATAATTCGGAGGAACACAATGAAAACTCAATAACTCGGATACACGCAATACACCAAAGAAAAATACCTGACAGCCTTTCTGCTCGGCTTCTTCACTCTCCCCGACGATTTCGCCTACTTCTGCCTGCGGCTCGCGACAGCCGTGATATTCCACATTACGCGTCGTACCTGCTCAGACGCCGCGAGGGAAAAGGTGCTGATGAAGGCTCTCGCACTGTTACGACTACGAACCGCTCCAGAAGGTGACAGCCTCCGAGGTCTACACCCGCAGCTTCATCAGGAGCGACAACAATAAGAAATGAGGTAATTATATGCATCTTGAAGAAAAAACACTCACCAGCGAGACCGTGTTCGAGGGCAAGATATTCACGATAACTCACGACACGGTAGAGCTCGAAAACGGTAATACAGCGATACGCGACTGCCTGCTCCACCACGGCGGAGTCTGCGTGCTCCCCGTGAACGAGAACAATGAGGTCCTGCTTGTTAAGCAGTTCCGCTACCCGTTCCGCACGGTGACGCTCGAAGCTCCCGCGGGCAAGCTCGAAAAGGGCGAGGACCACGCGGTCTGCGGCAGGCGCGAGCTCCTCGAGGAGACGGGCTGCACCTGCTCCGAGTACACGTTTATGGGCGAGATGTATCCCACTCCCGCATACAACACCGAGATAACGTATATGTACCTCGCACGCGGGCTCTCCTACGAGAAGCAGTCGCTCGACGCCGACGAATTTCTCGACGTGGTGAAGCTGCCGCTTTCCGAGGCGGTAGAGATGGTCATGAACGGCACCATCCCCGACGGCAAGACGCAGATAGTCCTGCTCAAAGCCGCGCGAATACTCGGTATATAACAAAAAGGCAGTACCGTCAGGTACTGCCTTGATTTTTGCGTTATTCAGTTCTCTTATTCAGAACCGCCATTTTCGTCCTCGGCTCTCTCCGCGGCGATGACAGCCATCTGCCTGTCGTAAGCGTCAAGGATAGTCTCCTCGAACATCTTCCTTGACGAAGGTGTGATAGGATGGATAATATCGCGGAACACGCCGTTCTCGTCCTTCCTGCTCGGCATGGCGACGAACAGCCTCTCATCCCCCTGTACGACCTTGATATCGTGAATAGCGAGCATTTCGTCAATGGTAACGGAAACGACCGCGCGAAGTCTCCCCTCCGACAGTATCTTTCTTATCTTTACGTCTGTGATTTCCATGTTTTGCCTCCTTTTCGGATATTCTCAAAATCGCATAAATGCCTCTCAACAGGATAATGTTTATACATCAAATCTATGCTTCGGGAATATTTTAACACATTAATCTAAAAAGTGCAATACTAATTTGAAATAATTAAAAAAAT
>CAMHBN010000085.1 GCA_946183385.1 uncultured Ruminococcus sp. | reverse complement strand
GCAACAGCTCCGCTATGCATTATTCAAAGGAATCGAGGTCAATGCCCTGAAGAAGCTCCTTCAAAGAAGCCAGCTCGTCAGCGGTGAGAGTAACGCCCTTGCCCATTCTCGAATGGTCGGGAGCCCACTCGCGGATATCGTACTTGGGGTCGTGGTCGTTCCAGCTGACCATATTCAGCTCCTTCTTCCAGCCCTTAGCATTCTCGGAGAGAACTCCTATCTCCTCTGTTATCTCGTATTTCAGCTCTGCCATGATACGAACTCCTTTCTGTTTATCTCTACAAACGGATACGCTCCGTTTCAGCATAAATTATTTTACCACAAAAAGGAAAATTTGTAAATACCCAAAAGATTTAATTATATTGACACACACAGATAGCTCAGCGCCCGCGAATAAATGCCCTCGGGACGTGTCCGCGAGGTTATGAGCATTTCAGCGAAATCGACTGCGTCCTCGATATCGCGCGAGAAGTCGGGTATAGTCTCGAACTCCCCCGACGACATATCCTGCGCCTCTATGCCATAAGTAATGATGTCGTCGCCGCCCGAAAAGAGCCTCCCCGCGATGACTCGGTATGACACCTTATTATCGGCGCACACCTCCATATAGACTGTTCTGTCGCGGACATCCTGCTTTTTCTTTCTGATAATCCCGAACATAAATAACGCCTCCTGTTCAATTGTTCTCGGTAAGTACAATTGTAGCACAGATGAGGCGTTATGTGAAGAGGTCGTTTAATGTTCTTTTTGATGTTTCATCGGGACGGAAGTCGAAAAAGCGCGGCTCAGTCCTTGGGAATGACGATATCGAGCGAGCGCGAGTAGTCGCTGAATATCTCCGCGAGCTCCTTGTCCATCTCCTTGTAGATGTCCTCGGTCTTGCTCGAGAGAGCGCCCTTGGTCTTATCGTCGGCGAAGAGGACCCACCTGCCGCCTTTAAGCTTGACGGAGTAGATGTAGAAATGCACCTGCTCCTTCTCGTCATCGCCTTTTACGGTCAGACGGACTTTGAGCCTGTACGCCTTCTTGACGACGGCGTCATAGTCCTCGAACTCCTTTTTCAGCGTGCGGAGGTCTTTCGCGGTCGCCTTTTTCTTCTTGACAATCTTTGCGGACACCTTCAGATCATCGCCGAAGTAGCTGTCCTCGCAGACCTCCTTTACGTCGGAGATGAGGGAGTCCATATCGTCGGTGATATCGCTCCACTCCCTATCGCCGTCCTCGGCGTTATCGCGGAGCTCCTCCACGTAATCACGCGGATAGAAGGAGTTGATAACGAGCTCAGCCCTCTCCCTGTTCAAGCCCCTGACGACGTTCCTGACAGGACGCTTGTAGCCGTTGCCAGCTACGTTTCCGACCACGACAATGAACAGCACAAGTCCGAGAGCGAGCGCACACACGAGGATAAGTCCCCTTCTGAGCGTTTTTCCGCTCATATTCTGCACAGGCACGGGCGGAGATATCACCACGGAAGCGGGCGGCTCCTTAGCCCCGCCGTCTGACTTCTCCTCCCCATCGGAGGCAGTCTCCGTTTCAGCCGCAGGCTCGGTCTCGGCGTTCTCACCCTCGCTCTCGGCGGGAGCCTCGCGCGTTACCTCCTCGGCGTTCTCAGCCTCGGCACTTTCAGCCTCTTCCTCAGCCTTTGCCTTAGCCGCCGCTAAAGCTTCCTCACAGGTGCATTCCTGCCCGTCCTCGAGCTTAGCACCGCAATACTTACAAAAAGCCATATTATTCCTCCTTAATCCATCCCGTTTATGTCCAGATAAATCTTCTGCATACGTATGTCCGTCTCGGCAATACGCTCGGCACACTCGCGGAGCTCCTGCGATATCTCGGGAGTTATCGCCGCGCTGGTCTTATATCTGAGCTGGTGCTCGAGGCTTGCCCAGAAGTCCATAGCAATGGTGCGAATCTGTATCTCCACGGGCGCGTACTTCTTCTGCGCCGCGAGATACACAGGCACGTTGATTATCATGTGGTAGCTCCTGTATCCGCTGGGCTTGGGGTCCTTGATGTAGTCCTTCTGCTTGATGACCACGAAATCGTCGCGGTGCGAAAGCATCTCCGCAAGCACATAGATGTCGCTGATGTAGTAGCACGTCACTCTTATCCCCGCGATATCGAGCAGGTTTTTCCGCGCATTTTCAGGCGTGAGCGGCACACCCTTCTTCGCAAGCTTATTTATTATCGACTCCGCCGATTTCAGGCGGCTCTTGATATCGTGAATGGGGTTGCGCTGATATTTTATGCTGAACTCGCTGTCGAGGATGCCGAGGTAGGTCTTGACGACCTCTATCGCAGACTCGTACAGGTGCGCGAGATCAACGAACTCATTGAACGTCCGCGCGATATTCTCCTTTTCGTCGGGTCCCCTGTCAACTATCGCAGGGAGCTGCTGTATACTTTCAAGATAGAAATCCATTTCATTCATAGCGTTATGTCCTTTCTATCGGAATCAGCCTATCGCGGCGACTATCTCATTTACGGCAGCGGGAGCGTCCTCTCCCTTGAGGAGCTTCTCAGCTGCGGTCTTAGCCTTCTCAACGTCCGCAGACAGCTTCTCGTCGGAAACGACCGCCACCGCATTCGCCTTGGTATCGAGCATTATCATATAGCCCTTGCCGTCCTCGGAGCGCCGCTCGAAGTAGCTGCGGCATATCTCCTCGTTGGATTTGCTCGTCCCGTTCGAGGTCGCGAGCACGTACACGGACTTCTTCCCCGCGGCAAGCTTCTCCTCGAGCGCAGTCAGCTCCTCATCGGAGAACAGCCCGATGTTATCGAAGACATACAGCGGACACCTCTCTCCGAGCTCCATCACGCGCAGCACCGCCGAGCGGTAATCGCCGTCCATTATATGCTTGGTCGCCCAGAAGAAGGCGACACTGTCCTCGCCCTCGGGAATGGCTTTGAGACAGCTTCCTGTCCTGTAGAGGTAGTCCGTCCCCGTATCGTTATTGATGAGCAGCAGAAGACCGCTTCCCCTGCCCTCGTATATGTCGGTGTAGTACTCGTCAGCGTATTGGTATGGCGTCTTACCGCCGATATCGTCCGCGATGACGACAGCCGCATTGACGAGCCGCTCCCTGTAGAGCTTCTCGCAGTAGCTGTTTATCTCGGCAGACTGCTCCGCGGTGAGCACTCCTGCCCTGTCGTAGACATAAGTTCCCTCGGCAGCCTCAAGCTTCGATGTATCTGGCAGCGGAGCTTCCGTGACGGCTTCAATGGTCGCCATAGTAGTCTCCGCGGGAGCGTCGGCTCCCGAAATGAGCCCTACTCCGCGCGAGCAGCCCGAAAGGGCAATTACAACGGCAGTCAGGACAACCGCCGCACAAATTTTTTTCAAAAAAATCATTCCTCGCTCTTGTAATACTTCTTATATTTTAGTATAATTTAATTGAAAAATCAAGTATATCAGTGTAAATTCTTTCAACGGAGGACATTTTTATGGATATTTCGGTAAAGGGCAGGGACATCATCGTACACGAGCCCGACCTCGACCTCGACGAGACTCTCGACTGCGGACAGGCATTCCGCTGGCGAAAAACAGACAGCGACTACGACTGCACCTACACGGGCAGCTTCGTCAACGACAGGCTGACCGTATCGCAGGTGAAAAAGGGGGAGTTCATCTTCCACGACACGACGGAGGCGGACTTCCTCGCGAAATGGAAGGATTACTTCGACTTCGACACCGACTACACCGAGCTGAAACGCCAATTCTCTGAGGACGAGACGCTCTCGAAGGCTTGCGCTTTTGCGGGAGGCATACGCCTTCTCCGTCAGGACAGCTGGGAGTGCCTTATTTCCTTCATTATTTCCCAGAACAACAATATCCCGCGTATCAAGGGCATAATCGACCGCCTCTGCGACAACTACGGCGGGGATTTCCCGACCGCGCAGCAGCTCGCGCAGGAGACTCCCGACAGCCTCGCCTATCTGCGTAGCGGGTTCCGCGCGAAATATCTCTGCGACGGAGCATATCGCGTGAATTCGGGCGAAACAGACCTCGCAGCGATAGCGTCAGCTCCCATAGACGAGGCACGCGCGGCTCTGAAAGCGATAAAAGGCGTCGGACCGAAGGTCGCGGAATGCGTACTCCTGTTCGGAATGCACCGCGTGGAGGCTTTCCCGATAGACGTTTGGATAAAGCGCGTGCTCGCGGAGTACTACCCCAACGGCTTCCCCGAATTCGCGCGTGAAAATGCGGGTATCGCCCAGCAGTACCTCTTCCACTACATACGCAACCTCAGCGAATAAACCGCGCCGCACGGTCAATACTCTCCATATACGCGACCGACAAGACCGCGCATTACATTGGAGGTATTATGATAAAAGGCGTAAACAAGCAGATAATCGAGGTCAACGACCCTGACAGCATTTATTTCGAGAAGGCGGTGTTCTACCTGCGGGCGGGAGTGCGGAAGCTCCCCGCGGAGGTCTCGAGCCGCGAGATAGACCGCTGCTTCGGCGGCGAAGCAAGTATGTACAGACGCCGCAGCAGACGAGCAAAACTTCTCCGCACATCGACCTATATTGCGGCATTTGCAGTACTTGCAGCAATAATCGTATTCATAATGTAGGGGCGGATATTATCCGCCCGTATTTGAAGCACAAGCAGTTTTTATAAACATATTGCAATCGCAGCAATAATGTTGTATAATATACGTGTAAGACATCGTTATCCCCGCGAAAGGAGGACTAAATGGAACACCCCGAATCAATGAATTTCAAGAGCAAATTCTCGCGGCGCATCATCAACACACCGAGCCCCGCCGCCAAGAGCACGTTCTTCTATATGCAGGAAACAGGCGTGATAAAGCCCGAGGACGCTCCCGCCACGCACCGCCGCGACCTCGACTCCTTCCTCATTGTCGCCGTAGCGTCGGGCACGGGAGAGCTCGAATACGACGGGCACTTCTACCCGCTGAAAAAGGGCGACTGCTTCTTTATCGACTGCCGCGTATCGCACACGTACAAGAGCTCCGAGGACGACCCGTGGGAGCTCCTGTGGGTACACTTCAACGGCGCGACCTCACGGCAGTACCACGACTATTTCCTCGGGCAGTCGGAAGTAGTGTTCAGACCCGCTATATTCGACAGGTACGTCTCCGCGATAACAGAGATGATAGAGGTCAACGCCGCGAAGAAGCCGGAGGCTGAGATACTGACCTCGCGCCTGATAGTGGAACTCCTCACCCTCTCGCTTACAGCCAACAGCTCCGCGAGCCAATACGATACCGCGCTGAAACAGAAGCTCGCGGCGGTAAACAGCTACATCGAGGACCATTTCAGCGAGGACCTCTCGCTTGAAAAGCTGTCATCGGAGTTCTACATAAGCAAGTTCTACCTCACCCGCGAGTACAAGAAGATATACGGCAAGACCATATTCCAGCACATCATCAGCTGCCGCATAAACTACGGCAAGCAGCTGCTGCGCTTCACTGACAAGTCCGTCGAGGAGATATCTCACCTCTGCGGCTTCAACGACCAGAGCTACTTTGCCCGCCAGTTCAAGAAGGCGGAGAACCTGACCTGCTTTGCCTACAGGAAGAAATGGCGCGACTAAGGAGGATGACCATGAGCAGCGAATCATTCAGCATACTCTACCCATACAAGAGCGAAACAACGTACAAACAGCTCTCTGCCGAGACGCTCCACGACCTCGGGCTCGATACTGTCTGCAAGTCGCTGACGGACGACGCCAAGGAACAGAAGATGATAATGAACGTCATCTCGCAGATGACCGCCGACCCGCGCGTCTGCGAATACAGGCAGAAGGTGTTCGCGGACATACTTGATCTCCCCGAGCTGAGGGAGAAGATGACGGAGCTCTTCGACAAGATGGAGTTCATACGCAACTTCGGCTCGATGCACAAGAGCTCGGATGAAGAGCTCGGACTGTGGCACCTCTTCCACCGCCTCGACGAGCTGAGCGACTACATAAAATGCGTGGAGGCAATGCGCGAGTGCCTGTCCGATGAGCGGATACAGTCTCAGGGACTGAAAGACCTCCGCGAGAACATCAATGAGCTCTACGACGAGGCGTATTTCGCCGAGATGAAGAAGGACATCGCCGCACTGAAGCTGAAGGCTTCCGATGTACAGAGCGTCACCCTCGGTATCAACGTGAACGAGCGCTTTGAAGCCGTAAGCATGGGACTTGTCTCGGTCAACAGCAAGCCGTTCAAGAAGTCGGGCATAGTCAGCAATTTCGCGGACGCTATCTCCAGGCAGGACAAGATAAATGACACCTCCGACTGGGACGGCGATATGCACTATCACCAGATAGACAAGCAGAACACCGCTAACGTGGCTTCGTTCATCGAGAAATTCGGCGGCTTCAATGCGGTGCGCAACAACTCCTTCGTTGACGGACGCATACGCGCGACCGTGGTGAGAACTCCCGACGACGACGGAGCAAGCAATTCCACGTTCTACCTTGAAACGATACTGAACAAAATGCTGGGCTCGCTGGTGAAGAAGCTCCGCGACACGCTCACCAAATACGCGAATGTCGCGATAGTGAACATCTCCCAGCTGATACCCGAATTCGTGTACTATATCCGATTTGCCGAGTTCATTGGCAGGCTTACCGACGCGGGAGCCCGCTTCTGCGAGGCAAATGTAGCAGACGGCGGCGCTGATATGAAAGCGCGCGGCTTCTACAACCTCAAGCTCGCGCTCACACTTGAGGACAAGAGCGAGATAGTCCCCAACGACCTCGACTTCGACGCCGAGCATACGCTGTACATACTCACGGGAGCCAACCGCGGCGGCAAGACCACGATAACACAGGCAGTCGGACAGCTCTACGTCCTTGCACAGGGCGGCATATCCGTCCCTGCGGAGGGCTTCACCTACCGTCCCGTTGACAGCATTTACACCCACTTCCCCGCCGACGAGGACAAGACAATGGACCTCGGACGTCTCGGCGAGGAGTGCATCCGCTTCAAGGAGATATACAACGAATGCACCGCGGACAGCCTCGTGCTGATGAACGAGACGTTCTCGACGACCTCGTTCGAGGAGGGCTACTACATCGCCCGCGATTCCGTCCGCGCACTGATGGAGAAGCGCGTGCGCACGATATACAACACGCATATGCACAAGCTTGCCTCCGACGCAGACGAGCTTAACAGCACGAGCAGCGGAGCACGCGCAGCTTCGCTGATAATGAAGAGCGACGGCGGAAAGCGCTCGTTCAGGGTGGAGGTCGCATCTCCCGAGGGCTCATCCTACGCGAGCGACATAGCGAAAAAATACGGCGTAACTTATGAAATGCTGACAGGCAGCAAAACGGAGGTATAAGCAATGGAACTTTTCAAGAAGGAAGCTTACGACAGCGGCATAAAGCGCGTTGTCATAACTGAGGACGAGATACGTGCCCGAATAGCCGAGGCAGGCAGATACATCGACAGCCTGTACGACGGCAGACCGATACTCCTCGTAAGCATACTCAAAGGCTCGTTCGTGTTTCTTGCTGACCTCGCAAGGGCGGTGTCCGTGCCGTGCGAGATAGCGTTTATGGCGGCAAAGAGCTACTACGAGAGCACGCAGTCCTCGGGCATAGTCCACATCACAATGGACCTCGACCGT
>CAMHBN010000084.1 GCA_946183385.1 uncultured Ruminococcus sp. | reverse complement strand
CACGGCTACGGGATAGAGCTAAACACCGCCTATATGCTGTCCTCGTTCAGGAGCATCGACGGCATAGGCAAGGCTGTTCCGTACATCGGCGCGTACCTGATACTACTCCTCATCGTGTGGTTCTTCTCGCGCTTCATCATCGACAACGCCTTCGAGATATCGGTACAGGAGCGCAGCGTGCAGTTCGCGGCTCTGCGCGTCATGGGAGCCTCAAAGGGGCAGCTCGCCACCCTCGTTTTCACGGAGGGGCTGTTCTACGCGCTGACTGCTCTGCCGCTCGGCATGGTGACGTCGCTGCTCGCGTGCAGATACGTGTTCAGCTCGCTCAACAGCATAGGCTTTGACGTGCTCGAATTCCACGCAAGCCCCATTACACTGCTGATATGCGCTGCGCTGTGCCTTGCGGGCATATTCATCTCCACCTATACCTCCGCGATGTGGGCGTCGAGGAAGCTCTCGCCCGTGGAGGCGCTGAACTACGGCAATCCTAAGAGCAAAAAGAAGTCCAAGCGCAAGCACAAGGTAAAGAAGTCCAAGCTCAATCTCAGCTCCAAGCGCTTTATGATACGCTACACGTTCAAGAACATCTTCCGCACCAAGCGCCGCTTCGTGATATCGTCGGTGGCAATGGCTCTCGGCGTGCTGATATTCACGCTCTGCATACAGCTCGGACTGACGCTGTACGGCGAGGTCAAGGATTATATCGGCGAGCCGACCTCCGACTTCTACATCTACGCCGACGCCGCCGACGCAGATTCCATTCAGAAGGAACTTATGGACAGCGGGAATTTCAAGTCCTCTTACTACGAATGTCACGGAAGTATCGTTCTGACCGAAAAAGAGCTGAAAAAGCTCGGCGATGAAATTGCCGCTCTTGAAGGAAATATGCAGGGCGACTTTATCCCGATGAGCATAATGACAATGGATAAAAACGAATTCGAGAGCGGTCACAAGGGGCTAAGCGATATGGCTGTCCCCTATGACGAGCGCGATATCACTACCTATTCGGAGCTCCTTGGTATGAGCTATGAGGAGTTTGAAAAGGGTGATGCGGTGCTGTTTCTGCCACAGCAGAGATACGACGGTGGTGAGGACTTCGGCTACGGTTATACGAAGCTGCCAGACCACATAGTTTTCAACGGCAATCAGGACGAAGAAATAAGGATACGAGGTATAGCTCACGCCGATTACAGCACGTTCATACTTGTGCCGATGAGCAAGGCTCAGGAGCTTATCAAATACGGCAAGTCAATGTCCGCGAATATGTACTTCCTTGTCAGGGACGCCGAGCATTATCCCGCCGCTAAAACGGCAATAGATTCGATGAATTTCTCCGTGGACAACGTCTACGACGAGTACAAGGCAGGCACGGGAATAACAGAATTTGTCAACACTATCGTCAAGATCGTTCTGACGCTTATGCTGTCGATATGGCTGTGCGGTATCGTCTCGATGATGAATACCATAAACACGAGCGCTCTCAACCGCAGCCGCGAGCTCATAATGATGAGGGCGGTCGGCATGACGCGGAAGCAGCTCACGGGGACGGTGGTGCTCGAAAGCCTGCTGTTTTCGTCGGTATCGGCGATAGCGGGAACTCTCATAAGTATCGTCGGCTATCAGCTGATAATGCGGTTCATACTCAACTTCAATGCGACCGCGAGCGGAGCCGCCGCACTGGTTGCTTCACTTATACTAAACATCGTCATCGCGTTCCTTGCGGCACTGCCCGCGATACGGACGCTCAATCACTCGGTAAGCAAATAACACAAAACAGCGGCGCTCGTAAGAGTGCCGCTGTTTCTGATTTATCGTATTTCTTTCATTCAACTCTGTCTGATGTTATATCGGTAATACGCCAGCCGTCGTCGGTTCTGGCGATAGTGAAGTAGAACACCACGTCGTCCTCGTCGCAGTATTTGCAGGTGCGGGACGTCCTGATGATGTCGTTCTCGTCGAGCTCTGTATCGGTCGGAGCCTCTCTCACGTCGCTGAAGATGATGCCCATATGGTCGTGAAGCTCCTTGAACACATAGAGCCTGCCGTCCTTCTCAACGAAGTTGCTTCCCTTGTAGTTAGTCCAGTCAGCGTCCTCGACTGCCAGACCCTTCAGTGCAGCCAGCTCGCTGTCCTTGTCGAATATCTCGTAGCAGCGCTGCCTCAGAGAAGCGAGCGAGGTGTATTCCTCGTCGGTGACAAGGTAGTATTCGTTGCCGGACAAGTGACCCTCAGCGTCAGTCGCGCTCATTACGATAGTTTCCGAGGTATCGACATCGAGAGTACTTCCCCATACCTTATTGCAGAAATCAATGTAGTCATTGACAAGACTGTCGGCAACTTCCTTGGCTACAAAGTCGCTTGTCTCGCTGCCGTCACTGTCTGAGCCGTCTGTTTTTATGTCGCCGCTGTAGGACTCTCCGCTCATGGTAACAGGATTCTTTGAAAAATCGTCCCTCCAGATATTGACGCGGAAATCAGCAGCCTCGCAGTCAACAAGCTCCATTCCCTCGCAGACCTTCAGCGCCTCTTCATCGGAGTAGTTGTCGGTGATGTGAAGTGTCGCTACATAGGGCGAATCCTTGAACTGCACGAAGATCCATCGGCTGAAAGAATTCTCAGGCTCGATTGTTTCATTCTTCTCGCCATACCTGATTATTACGTGCTTGCCGTCAATGTCATACTCGGCAGTATCATAGCTGAAATTATCGCGTACGAGCTGCTGATTCTCGTCCGCAACAAAAAGCAGTTTGGACATCCCCCCGCCTGTTTCAAAGTTGTGGTACTTTCCGCTGTAGGAACCGTCCTCGTTATATACCAACCCCTCGGGGACATAGTTGAGTTGGAGCTTCTTGAAGCCGTAGCAAGCCACGTCCTCCAAGGTTATGGTCTCTTCAACTTCTGTTTCTGCCGCTGCCTCAGTTACTGTTTCCTCAGTGGGAGCTGTAGTCTCAGCAAGCTCGTCCATATCCGTCATCGGCGAGGAAGCTCCGCCGCCCTTGCCTGCGAGGAATACGCCCGCGGGAACTAACACGAACGCGGCTGCAACTGCTGCCACCGACAGCACGAGCGCTCGCGAGCTGTTTCTTCTCTTATTTACAACTGTACGTCTTTTCATCGTTATACCTCTCATCATCGCATTTTTGCGGGAGGTGTAGCGCGGCGAAAAGCTGTGCTCGTCATTCGACGAGAACGCCTCGTCCACTATTTTCTCCCACTCTTTTCTATTAGGTAATTTTGAAGCTTTCATCATCAGGCTCTCCCTTCATAGTGATAAGTCGTTTTTTGATACGTTCAAAGCGCTTGCGTGCGGCGGCTTCCGAGACGGACAGCCGCTCGGCGGTCTCGCGCCAGCTCAGCCCGTACCCGCACCGCAGCATAAGCAGTCGGCGCTCCTCGTTGGTGAGGCAGTCGAGTATCTCCGCGGGCTGGCGTGCGAAGACCTCGCGCTCGATATCGACGCTGTTATCGGGTATCTGCAAGGTCTCGCCGTCTATCGGAGCCTCGCTGTTGTAGAAGTGTCGCCGCCTGCGGTACTGCTCTATCGAGGTGCTGCGTATCACCTTAATGATGAACTTTTTCGTCTTCGGAGATTCGGGCTCGCCGATACGTTTAAGGTGCTTCATCAGCCTCAGGAACGCTTCGGATACGGAATCCTCAGCCGCGTCGCAGTCGCCGAGTATCGCGAATGCTATCCTGTACATCGGCTGCTCGTAGATATCGTAGAGCCGCCGCAGTTTTTCGGATTCTGTATTTGTCATTCCGTCACCTCCTGTTTCTCTCTGTAGGGTACTCCCCTTCGGACGTCCTGTATAATATAACGATTCAGGCATCAGTTTTGTGACATCATTTTAGTCGAACCGTTTTCATATATAAGTGACTTTCGGAGCCGAAAAAGACGAAAAAACTTTGAAGTTTTCCAAAATTTCGTATGACTGCACAAAGTCAAGAATGATTCTTTGTGCATTATGCTTGATCAAAGCAAAAAATCAGCGACACCAGTTAAGGTGCCGCTGATTTGGTAATATGGAGGAAACTATTCGGTAGCTAATTTGGAATACTCGGCAAGAGCGAATGACGCATCGGATGAATCGACCTTTCCGTCGCCGTTCAGGTCGCCGAGGTATTCCATATTTTTCTCGGTGACATAGTCGCTTTCGATATTTACAGAGTTATCTGCGTAGAAAGAAAGCATTTTTGAAGCGTCACGAGCGTCAATTTTACCGTCGGTGTTGACATCGCCTTTCTCTTTGTCGCTGAAAATGGCAAACAACATATATGAGGAATCCTTTGCATCTATATAGCCATCGCCGCTAATGTCTCCGTTTTCGTCAACCTTCTCTCTCATATCATGGGTGAATGGTAAAGCGGTACGTAAATAGGTTTTATTCTCTTCGCTCCATATTTTTAGCGCGAAGCTGTCACGCTCTTCACTCATAGAAAGCTCAGACCAACGCAGCATAGGATAATATGCGTCAAAAACATCTATATCTCCGTCAAGGTCGAAATCCCAGTCATACTCACCGTTCTGATATGCCGTGCAAAGTGCCGTTCTGTAAGCCTCAACACCCTCAAGATAGGCTTTCTGCTCCTCCTCGGGGAGGTCAGTGAATTCTATGTCTTTTGGTCTTGTCGGGAAGGTCGGGTATTCGTTTTGGGCGTTTGCCGCTGTCGGGAGAACCATAGCCCCCGCTATGATTGCCGACATAATAACTGCTGTTTTTTTCATAGAATCAACTCCTTTTCTTAAGACTCGCGTGTGTTTTTATGTATCCGGCTTTATGGTGATGACAGGGTTCTGAGGTTCTTTTGAAGCCCTGTACTCCATTTCCATCTCGATATGGGTCACATAATCATATTTCTTGTAGAAGAAAAGATAATTCATAAGCCATGTACATTCCTTGACGTTTACCCAGCCGTCCCCGTCCAAGTCGCAATGCCCTTCTATCCATTCAATTTGGCTTTCGGAGAACAACCCCTTTGAATAGCCCGTCGACTTTTCCGCATAAAAAGTAAGTATGTAATAAATATCCATATACCCGACTGAGCCGTCCTGATCGGCGTCGGGGAAGAGCTCGCCCGAATCTATCTTTTTAAACATTGTGAGCAGGAATTCAGGATAATCCTCTTCCTTCCTGTTGAGCGCTTCGTAGTATTGCTCGTAATTCCCGTCGAAACTTTGTTTTATTTTGCTTATATTCTCACTGCAATTCTTAAACACATAGTCGGGAAAAGGTCGGCTGCCGGCATACTCGCGTGCTTTCTCTTCAATAGTCTCCGTATCCGGAATATCAATGTTATGATATATCATATAATAGGTCAAAAGATAAGTATTTCTGCCACTACCTGAAAACTGAGCCGCTCTTTCAAAGACTTCCATATCGGGAAACATCATGTCAAAATTGTAAGGGTATTTCTTTGCCCTGTTGTACTGATCACGGCAGAACGAATATGCCTCATATTCAAACACATCGTATATATCAACAATACCGTCATCGTTCAGGTCGAAAGGATAGTCGAGCTCTCCCCTGTCATATTGCAGTATTTTAAGATAAATGCGGTCGTCTCCGATTATCATCGGAAATGTGGGGATACGCTCGCCGTTCTCGTTTACAGCGGGCAGAGCCTGCACTACCGGCATCATTTCGGGCATCTCCATAACGATATTGGCTATCCGCTCTTCAATGTCCTCCGTGGTCGGAGCCAAGCTCGTAACCGTCGGCGGTGATGTCTGCACGGCGGCTGTCGTGGTAGCGGCTGCTTCTGTCGTCCGAGCCGCAGCTGTGGTCGTGCGGCTGGCTTTCGTGGTCGAGCGTAACATTGTTGTAGTCTTGCGAGTGGAAGAAGATATCGCAGTAGTTGTTACGGTAGTCTCCTGCTCCGTTGTCACAGTCTGCGGAGCAGTAGTGCCTGCTGTAGTCGGAGCAGCCGTCGTCTCAGCCGAGGTCGTCTCAGTCTCGGCAATAATTACCGACTGGCTCGGAGTTGGCTTTTTCGGAGGTCTGAGTGCGAATGTCGTCAGTCCGATACCGAGCACAGCCGCTGCTCCCGCACCAACAGCGCACGAACGCAGTATCATAGTCCTGCGGCGTTTGCGCTTTGCAATCATCTCGTCACCGCGCTTCATTATAAACTCCGCGCTTTTTTCATATCTGTCCATCAAAGCCCCTCCTTTCAAGCTCTTTTCGCAAAGAATTCTTTGCACGGTAAATGAGGTCAGAGAGCTGCCTCTGAGTTTTCCCCATGATATGTGCAGTCTCGTCATTGGTAAGCTCCTCAAAGTATATGAGATGCAGTACCTGTGCATATTCCTTGTTCAGAGAATTGATCGCCTGATGAAGAATGATGTTTTGTTCTCCCTTTATGTATTCCGATTCAATATCCGTTTCATCTGAGATGTAGTAATAGTCCTCTATCGGCTCTGAACTGATACGCTTTGACTTTTTCAGGTAGTTCAAAGCTGTATTCCTGCCGATGGTGTAGAGCCACGTCTTGAACGAGTTGCCGCTCTTATAGCGCGGCTTATTGACGTAAAGCTTCAGAAAAGCTTCATCGGCAGCTTCCTCGGATACATGGATGTTGTTGACAAAGGAATTGATAAACAATACAAGACCGTCCTTGTACTGCCTTATTATTTCAACAAAAGCATCATTGTCGCCATCAAGGAAACGGAGGTAGCTACTTGCACCGTTATCCATATAAGCTCCTTTTGGTAGTAGGTCGTGTTTTATCCGTCTTCATTACTTATACAACCGAATTTATCGAATCTCGCAGCAGATATCATTATTTTTATTATTTAACATTATATACTTTAATTCGCTGATTGTCAACAAAAGGCTGTGGAGTTCCGAGCTGTTGCTTTTTTCTGCGATCAGCGTTATAATAAAGAAAAAAGTGTGCGAAAAATCAGACATTCGTGTGTCTAATATACAGAAAGCAAATTTGCACTAACAGCGAAGGAGGAAATCTATGGGCAACGATGCGGATCGCTACCGCCGTTTCCTTGATGGTGATGATAATGGACTCAGAGAGATAATCGACATATATTACAACGGCTTGACCCTGTATATCAGCGGTATCGTCAGGGACGTCTCCGAGACGGAGGATATCGTGCAGGACACCTTCGTGAAGCTCGCCGTGAAAAAGCCGCGCTTCAACGGGAAGTGCAGCTTCAAGACGTGGCTGTATGCCATAGCTCGGAACGCCGCATACAACTATATGAAGCGTCACAGAGCGAGGTTCACGGAAGAGCCGTTCGACGAGTGCATAACGCTCTCGGACGGCACAGATGTCGAGAAGGAGTATCTGAAAACAGAGCGCAATATGGAGCTCCACAGGTGTATGAAGGAGCTTGCTCCCGACTACTATCAGGTACTGTACCTGATGTACTTCGAGGCGCTCGATACCGAGGAAATATCAGAGGTAATGGATAAGTCGAAGCGGCAGGTCGGCGACCTGCTGTACAGAGCAAAGAAGTCACTGAGATCAAAACTGGAAAGGGCGGGCTTTCGATATGAAGAATTCTAAAGAGATGGCTGACGCCGTATTCAGGATACGTGACGCTTATGCCGAAAAGAAAAACAAAAGAAAGCTCATTATAAAAAGGACGGCTCTCGTGTGTTCGACGGCGTGTATGTTCGGGCTCATATTCGGGGCGATAAAGCTCTCGGCTCCCAAGAAGCCGCACCC
>CAMHBN010000083.1 GCA_946183385.1 uncultured Ruminococcus sp. | reverse complement strand
ACTATACTCCTCAGGAGATATCCGCGATGATACTCCAGAAGCTCAAGGCTGACGCTGAGGCTTACCTCGGCGAGACTGTAACAGAGGCTGTTATCACTGTTCCCGCTTACTTCACGGACTCGCAGAGACAGGCTACAAAGGACGCAGGTCAGATAGCAGGTCTTAACGTCAGACGTATCATCAACGAGCCTACTGCTGCGGCTCTCTCTTATGGTATCGACAAGGAAGAGGAGCAGACCGTTATGGTCTACGACCTCGGCGGCGGTACATTCGATGTTTCCATCATCGAGATGGGCGAGGACGTTCAGCAGGTACTCGCTACAGCAGGCAACAACCGCCTCGGCGGCGACGACTTCGACCAGCGTATCATCAACTGGATAGTTGACGAGTTCAAGAAGTCCGACGGAGTTGACCTCTCACAGGACAAGATGGCTGCACAGAGACTCAAGGACGCAGCTGAGAAGGCCAAGATAGAGCTTTCTTCCACAACTACTTCCAACATCAACATCCCGTTCATCACTGTTGACGCGACAGGTACTCCCAAGCACCTCGACCTCACACTCACACAGGCTAAGTTCAACGAGCTCACAGCCGACCTCGTAGAGTCCACAATGGGACCCGTAAGACAGGCTCTCAGCGACAGCGGACTCAGCATCGGCGAGATAAACAAGGTGCTCATGGTCGGCGGTTCTTCGAGAATCCCCGCTGTTCAGGAGGCTGTTAAGAAGCTCATCGGCAAGGACCCCTTCAAGGGCATCAACCCTGACGAGTGCGTAGCTCTCGGTGCTGCATATCAGGGCGGTGTTCTCGGCGGCGACGTCAAGAACGGTCTGCTTCTCCTCGATGTTACTCCGCTTTCACTCGGTATCGAGACAGCAGGCGGCGTCTGCACACGTATGATCGAGAGAAACACTACTATCCCGACCAAGAAGTCGCAGATATTCTCGACATATTCCGACAACCAGCCCGCCGTTGACATCAACGTGCTTCAGGGTGAGCGTGAGTTCGCACGCGACAACAAGCAGCTCGGTACCTTCCGTCTTGACGGTATCGCTCCCGCTCCGAGAGGAATCCCTCAGATAGAGGTAACCTTCGATATCGACCAGAACGGTATCGTTCACGTTTCCGCCAAGGACCTCGGCACAGGCAAGGAGCAGAACATCACTATCACTTCCTCGACAAATATGTCCAAGGACGACATCGACAAGGCTGTCAAGGAGGCTGAGCAGTACGCTGCTGAGGACAAGAAGCGCCGCGAAGCTGTTGATACCAAGAATGAGGCTGAGAACCTCGTATTCCAGTGCGAGAAGGCTCTCGCAGACTTCGGCGACAAGGTATCTGCTGACGAGAAGGCTGACATCGAGGCTAAGGCTTCGGCTCTCCGCTCGGCTATCGCTGCCGACAACAACGACGAGATAAAGTCGCTCAAGGAAGACCTCCAGAAGTCGTTCTACGACCTCTCGGCTAAGATATACCAGCAGGCTAACCCCAACGGCGGCGGCATCGACCCCTCGCAGTTCGCGAATATGGGCGGCGAGGCTGATACAAGCTCCAACGACGACGGTGTTGTTGACGCCGATTTCACAGAGGTATAAGCGATGAGCAGCCGTTTCAAGAGCTTTATCATCACGGTAGCTCTTATCGTGGGACTCGGTGCAGCAATATGGTTCGGCCTTAAATGGTTCGGCGGAGTTGCCAATGACAACTACGGCGACTACGACGGCGGAAAGGGCAAAGCCGAGGAAATAATCGACGATCAGCTCAACGGTTAAATAAAGCTTTTTAGGGCAGGAAAACCACCTGCCCTAAAGGTGTATTTACGGACGCGGAGAAAAAGTGCTGTTTTTCAGCAGCCATGCCGCGAAACCGGCTGCGGGGACACCCCGCCTAAAGGTGTATTTACGGGCGCTGTTTTGCCGCGCCGACAACAGGAAATTTGAATATGAAAAACACATATATCGCGTTGCTGTTCGCCGCGGCTCTGACGCTGGCAGGCTGCAGCAATTCGGTCGGGGACGGTAACGACAGTGCCGCTCCGCCCGTTTCCGTCATCACTTCGGCTGACGGCAAACTGAGCAGCTACACCGCCGCGGAGCTCCTCCTTATGGCTGAGAACAGCCCGCTGCATTCGGAATTTCTCGGCAGCAGAGACGGAGACGACCTCTCCGAGGAGGCAGCCGTCGCGTACAATAACCTCATAAGGTACGCTTCAAATTACCTCAGAGACAAAAGCTTCTATGTCTACGACATCTACGCGACCGATAAGGACGGCGAGCTGTCGGGATATATGCTCAAGATAGTCCCCGAGGGCTACGAGGGTACGGACGACCGCGAAAACGCCGTGGTCTCGCTGTTCTGCGACACTACGGGCTCGCACATCAAGAGTAGCCTCGCGGGCTTCATGTATTCGCGGAAGTGGACGGAGACTCTCGCAGACGAGGTCAACGACAGGTACCCGTCCTACCACTTCAGCACCTTTACACTACAGGCGGACAAGGACCTGCTGCCCGTAGAGAACGGCGAGCAGACCTACAACCTTATGAACATAGGCAATGAGCCGATGGCAGGCGACTGGACGATAAACCTCATACTTCCCGAGGGCACGAGCAAGACGGAATTCGACAAGGCTTATGCGGAGCTCGAGCCCGTGTTCAGGAAGTTCTCGGCAACGCAGGTGACTGTCCTCGCAGCCGACAGCAAAGGCTCTTACGAGAAATTCGTCAGCGAGGAAGGCTTCACGGGCAATTGCTACTGCTTCATCGAAGACGGCTTTGACTGGCGCGAGATATACACCGTCAAGTGACATACCCGCCAAAAATCAGAACGGAGAATAGATATGGCTGAAAAAAGAGATTATTACGAAGTCCTCGGCATTCAGAAGGGTGCCTCGGAGGAAGAGATAAAAAAAGCCTTCCGTAAGAAGGCAAGGGAGAACCACCCCGATCTCCACCCCGACGACCCCTCTTATGTTGAGAAGTTTCAGGAGATAAACGAGGCGAACGAGGTGCTTTCCGACCCCGAAAAGCGTGCGAAGTACGACCAGTTCGGTCATGCAGGCGTTGACCCCAACTACGGCGGAGCCGACGGCTTCGGCGGTATGGGCGGATTCGGCGATATGAGCGATATCCTCGAGAGCATATTCGGCGGTATAGGCGGCTTCGGCGGTACTTCGCGCTCGAATGCGAATGCTCCCAGACGCGGCTCGGATATTCAGGAGTCCGTGACTATCAACTTCATGGACGCCTGCAACGGCAAGAAGCAGGAGGTCAAGCTCTTCCGTATGGCTGTCTGCGAGTCCTGCCACGGCACGGGCGCGGATTCGGGCACTTCTGCCGAGATATGCCCCGACTGTCAGGGCCGCGGAAGCGTCAAGACCACACAGCGCACTCCGTTCGGAGCCATATCCTCGACCAAGCCCTGTCCTCACTGCGGAGGCAAGGGCAAGATCGTAAAGAATCCCTGTGCAAAGTGCCGCGGCGTGGGCAGAGTAAGGATACAGAAGACCGTTACCGTTGATATCCCCGCAGGTATCGACGACGGACAGACCATCCGCCTCAGCGGTCAGGGCGACTGCGGTATCAACGGAGGTCCCGCAGGCGATCTCCTCCTCGGCATAAACGTAAGGAACCACCCGCTCTTTACGCGCGAGGGCTATGATATACACTGCGATATCCCCGTTACTTATATGGAAGCCGTCCTCGGTGCGGACATCACCGTGCCCACCATCGACGGCGACGTGAGATACAACATCAGCGAGGGCACCCAGAACGGCACTGTGTTCCGTCTCAAGGGCAAGGGCGTGAAGAAGGTCAACCGTGCAGAGCGCGGCAACCAGTACGTGAAGATATACGTCGAGGTGCCGAAGAACCTCTCCAAGAAGCAGAAGGATCTGCTCCGCGCGTATGAGGCTTCGCTCACAGACAAGAACTACGCGAAGCGTCAGAGCTTCTTCGAGAAGATAAAAGAAAAATTCGATTTTTAAGAGCTCAGAGCTAAGAACTCAGAACTCAGTGTAGGGGCGGTGTTCCGCCGCCCGCCGATACCGCAAAACCAACGGTTACAAAATGTAGGGACGACCATCGGTCGTCCGCGGGTATACGTGGGATTTGCGGACGCGCAATGCGCGTCCCTACATATACAATGCTGTAGGGGCTGATATTATCCGCCCGCACAAAATGCCAATCAAACAACAAAAAAGGGTACACTCTTGTGTACCCTTTTTCTGTGTTTGGTTTTGTCTTAGCGGAAAAGCATTACTTAGTGCCGAGCTTAGAGCCCTGCTCATAGCCTTCCTTGAATGCTTCGGTGAAAGCGTCAACGCCGCCGGCGGTAATAATGCCTACGATGGTAACGATTCCAAGGATAAGGAAGCTTCCTGCACCTGTGAGGATACCGATGAGAGCAAACTTGTCACCGGGCATCTTCTTAACCTTTACAATGATACCACATACGATAGCTGCGATACCGAGAAGGGGAGCAAGCCAGCCTACACAGCAGCAGCACGCACCGATAAAGCTCAGCAGTGCAAAAACGTCAGCCGCGATACCGAGACCCATGGACACCATTGCGAGTGTCTGCTTTCCCTCGGGCTCGGGAGAGTAAGAGCTGCTGTAGTCCCTTGTGGGCTCGGAGTAGGATGTGGATGAAGTTGTGTCTGTAGTCTCAGTGGACTCAGGCATACCTGTGTTGAAATTGTCTTCCATAAAGAGTTCCTCCAATAAAATATATTATAATACTATGTTATCACATTATTTCCGATTTGTCAATAGAATATCAAGCAATTATTGCTATTATGGCGGTGCAAGCACCGAAAAAATGTTGCGGAGCACATAAAATACGGCATAAGCTGCTAATATCGGGTACCAGAACCGCATTGACCGCGGGACGAGCTTTATCTTCTTCCCGAACAGGTCGGCTATCAGCTCGGCGTAGAATCCGAGCGGCACCGCTATCAGGAACGGCAGGTCGGGGTTGCTCCTCAGCGCGAGCCACAACCGTCCGTGGACGAGGTGGTCCACCGCGCGGGTATTGCCGCACCCCGGACACAGCAGCCCTGTCAGCCTGCGGAATATACACGGGAAATAGTGTCCGACGGGTATGATATAGTCGCGCAGGAGAAAGACCGTCAGCGCCAGCAGAGGAAGTGCGACTGCTACTATTATCTCAGTGCGTCTGCTCAGCTTCATTGGTCAAAGAGGTCGTAGAGTATGGACGGGTCGTTCTCGAGAACTGTGCCTGTCGCACACAGCACAATGTAGGTGATGGCCAAAACGGCGAAAATGACGATAGATACCGAGGCTGTTATCAGTCCTGCCAAGCCCATGCCGCGTCCATTCTGGTTGGTCTTGGACTTGATCTGCAGTATTCCCGTTACGATAGCCGCTATCGCAAACGGCATATTCGAGCCCGGAGCGCAGCAGCAGAACACTATCGCGAACACAAGCGACACGATACCGAGTATCATTGAGACAATACCGAGCGGGTTCGTCCGCTGCGGAGGCGGATAGGCTCCGTAGTCATAGCCGTTATACGGCTGCCGGTAGTAGTTCTGGTCGTATCCGTTGTCCATATTGTCCTCCTGATAAAGTATGGATTTGTCAAAAGGGCACACCAAGGGGGCTCCCCTCGGTGTACCCTTTATTTTATTATTGTGGAATCGGCGCAAGTATGGGGAAGAAGTTCCGCACCACGTAGAATATCATCAGCAGGACAAGCAACACTACCCAGAATATCCATTTCTTGGGCATGAAGCTCACCTTCTTGCCGAACACGTTGAACGCGAGCTCTATGTAGAAGCCGAGCCCCGTCAGCGCGAGCAGCAGTATGACAGGATTATTCCTCAGAGATAATATCGGGTGCAGATGAAGCAGAGCCCTTACAGCCCTTGTGTTTCCGCAGCCGGGACAGTGATAGCCCGTCATTTCATAGAAACCGCACGGGGGCATACAGCTGCCGATGAAGAGTATAGGCTCCCTGAATATGTACACAAGGACGAGCAGTACCGGCACTCCGATAAGAGCCGTGAGCTTCAGCTTTTTTATTGTATCCATTGTTTAACTGAAAACACCATTAATAGTAGGTTGCCGAGCTTGCAGCGCCAGCAGCAGCTGTGCCTACTAATCCTACTGCGCAGAGTATCAGGACAATTATGCAGAGGATGGCGGGAAGTGCCGCAGAGGCGATACCGATGATAGCCATGACCTTGCCCGACTTCTTCTGGAAGAGGGGGATAATACCGAAAACGATAGCTACTACAGCGAGTATGATTCCGACAGGAGCACAGCAGAATCCGACTCCAAAGAACAGGAACGGTATATTTACGATGTTGTAAATACACGAAATGATACCAAGTACCATCGAGACGAGAGCAAAGGTCTTATCGCCCTTTTTCACGGGAGCGCCTGTGCTGGTGTAGATGACATTGGGCTGGATAGCCTTCTGAGTCTCCTCGGCAGCACCGCTGAAAGTCTCATTTACCGTATCGGTGACCTTGTCGCCGAAATCACTGACAGCGTCACCTGCTGCATCTACAATGTCCGAGACCTTGTCGCCGAGGGAAGCACCCTCTGAAGCGGCAGCATCAGCGGCGCCCTCAACGGCGCCTTCAACAGCGTCGGCAGCACCTTCAACAGCATCGTCCGTGCCCTTGACAATGTCAACGACCTTCTCGCCGAAATCGCCTGCGACGTCGTCTGCGGCGTCAGCCATACCTGAAAGGGTATCAACGACCTTTCCGCCGATGTCTCCTGCCTTATCGCCGATTGCTTCGACTGTGTCGGATATCTTGTCTTTCAATGTATCAGCGCCTTCCTGAGCAGCGTCGGAAACAGCGTCGGCAGCAGCCTCTGCGGTCTTTTCGACTTCCTCGGGAACGCCTGCGGGATTGAGCTTATTGTCTTCCATGATGATTACCTCCGATATCGAATAACTATGATATCATAATATCATATTAAATCGACAAAGTCAATAGATTTTTTCACATATTCGTCACATTCTGTGCGGGATCTGTCGTCTGGCGGCTCACTTGACGGTTATGCTTCCACCTGTCCAGTTCTCAAAGGCGTATTTCTCGAGGGAAAGGTCCCCCGTGGAGTTCCTGAACATATCCGATCTTATGTCGTCGGGCGGCATATAGTAAATACCTATAGGGTATACCGTGCCCTTTTTAGCCTTTTCGGGCACCTTGAAGAAGAACTTCACTATCTCGCCGTCTCCGCCGTTGTCTCCGTCGAAGGTCTCGGTGAAAAACAGGCAGCCGAGGTGGTTCTTGGTGAGCTCCTCGGGGAGGCTGTTCGTCCACAGCATACCCACCGAGAGAGTCGCACGCTTTGAAGCGGGACCGAGCTCATATTCGATGAAATTCTGCGTGGGGTCGTCCATGACGCATTCGAGCTCGTCGCCGAAGGTCACATGGAGACCGCACATCGTCCAGTTATTGGCGGCTCCGCTGACAATTAGCGACACCTCGGCGGTCTCGCCCGCAGCAGCCTCAACGTTCGTGAACATCAGCTTGGGACCGTCCTCAGCCGCCGTTATGTCATTGCTGTAGGTCGGCATCGTTGCGTTTTCGGGCGCCGACACCGAAGTCGGCGACGATTGGCTGCTGCCGCAGGCTGCCGACAGGGTCAGCACTGCTGCGGCAGCGGCTATAGCTGTCAACTTCTTTATATTCATTCTTCCGTCTGCTCCTTTTTCTTTCCTGTAACGGTTATCGTGCCGCCGTCGGCGGAGATG
>CAMHBN010000082.1 GCA_946183385.1 uncultured Ruminococcus sp. | reverse complement strand
TATTTCAGATTTATTTATTGTATTTTTGTTTGAAATGTGATAAAATATTAGTATGTGTAAAGCTCATGTCGGAAATTATGTGGGGATGAGCATAACATCTTTGCGGAATGTCGGAAATAAGCCTTACCCCGTGCATATCCGTAAAATTGTTCTATTCCCTGTGCTCCGTCTGCGGAACACGGGAAACTATTATAAGGAGGTTCATTTTCATGAACAAAATGAAAAGAAAAGGCATTCTCAAAAGATTAGCCCTCTGTGCTGTATCGCTGACAATGCTCGCTTCTGCCACCGCGTGCGGAAAACCGCAGGATTCAGGCGAAAAGATCGCCGTTATCTGTAAGAATGATAAGGTATCATTCTGGGACGAGGTCAAGAAAGGCGCAGGCGACTGCTGCGACGAGATGGGCTATGAGATGCTCTACTACTGCGCAGAAGGCGATAACGACTTCGCAAGCCAGATCGAGGATATCAACGACGCTATCAACAAGAACGCAAAGGCGATCGTTATAGCTCCTAACGATCTGGCAGAGCTCAACGAGACACTTGAAAAGGCTAATAATAAAGGCATAAAGATCGTTTACATCAACTCGAAGGCTAACTTCGACGGCGCTGTATCGTATGTCGGCTCACAGGACTTCGACGGCGGTGCAGTTGCTGCAAGAAATGCTGCCCGCATCATGTTCTCGACAGCTACCGAGAGCGGAGCTTATGTAGGCAAGGTCGCAATAATCGGACATACCGCTTCAACCGCCGACCTCCGTATCACCGGATTCAAGGCTACATTCTCATCTTCACTCGGTCAGTACATTGCTAAAATGAGAGCTCAGGCAGCAGCTGCTGCCGAGAGTTCGGGCAGTGGTATTCCCGGAGAAGCAGTTCCCTCACAGGGCTCCGCTGCTCAGGGCGGTGCTGCTCAGGGCGGTGCTGCTCAGGGCGGTGCTGCTCAGGGTGCCGCAGCAGGTAACGCGCAGGGCGGCGCTTCCGCAGCCACAGGCGATTCCGGAAGCGGAGCAAAAACTATGACCGCTGAGGAGCAGCAGGCTATGATTGCAAGCTTCTTCATTGACGGACAGCGCTGCGCTACTCAGGAAGCCGCTTACGAGGAAGCAAAGAAGATACTCGAAAACAACAAGGACATCAAGGTCTTCTATGCGACCAACACCAATACCACACTTGGCGTATGTCAGGCTGTTGAGGAGTCCGACCTCTCTGATACTATCACGGTAGTAGGCTTCAACTCGGACGAGCAGGAGCTCAAGTACATAAGAACAGGTGTTCTTGACGGCACCATCATCCAGAACCCCTACAACATGGGATATATCGGCGTAAGATACGCTATACAGTCTGCAAACGGCGAAGGCGTTGCAGGCAACCTCGATACGGGTGTTACATGGATCTCAGCAAAAAATATCAACGACGACGATATCCAGCTCCTGCTGTATCCCGAGAAAGCTTGACGGAGGTGTGAATAATGGCAAGATCAAATAATCGTTCAACTACTGCGTATACCTTCGCAGCTATACTGCTCGCGATCGTAACCGCAGCAAATATGTTCCTCGTTTTCTACCTCTTCAACAGTATCACGACAACAGGTAGGAACACTTCAACAACAATGAATACCATCAACTCTGTTAACGGTGAATTGCAGAGCATCAACCAGCGAGTTCTCACAATCGTCGCAGGTATCGGTACCGAACAGGCTCAGCAGGGTACTATCCAGAGTATCGACGCCTCATTCGATTCTATCGAGGAAAAGCTCAACACGTTTGAGAGCTACGAAGGACTCAGTGACGCAACTATGAAGCGTTTCCGCCACGCACGAGTATTCATCGAGGCTTACCGCAAGCGCCTCAATACGATCTTCGACCAGATGAAGAGTCAGGAAGGTCTGGGAGACGGTGTTACGCTCGCGGACGTTTACACGCAGGATATCAACCCCCTGAAAACCACCGCATCCGAGATGCTTGTCGCTTCAATAAACATCAACGCTGCTGATACGGGCCGCAGACAGGCGAAGTCGGCAAAGGTATTCGTCGCAACAGAGATGATAATGCTGACCATCCTTATCCTCGGTGAGCTCGCTATCTTCCTTATCTCACGCAGATCCAAGAGAGTCAATGCAGAGCTTGAGGAGCGTGAGAAGAACCTTCAGGAAGTCGGTGCAAAGCTCAAGTCCACAAGACAGAAGGCGTCCGACCTTGCTCTTACGAACCTCCTTACAGGTATGAAGAACCGCTATGCGCTCGATAACGATATCAGCGGACGTCTCGAGTCAGACCGCTTCAACATCGCCGTATTCGATATGGACAACTTCCGTATGATAAACGATACTTACGGCTACGAATTCGGAGACGAGTACCTCGCAGCTATCGCTGACAGACTCAAGGAAGAGTTCGGCGATGTTGCCGAGATATACAACATCACAGGCAACGAGTTCTGCTTCGTATTCAACAAGGAATATTCGGAGAGCCAGTCGATGGCTTTCGTACAGAAGATACACTCTGTACTGACAAGTCCTTACACAGTTCTCAATCTCACCGTACAGCTTACCGCTTCCGGTGCTGCTTACCACTACCTCCCCGGCGATTGCCTCAACGTAAACTCGCTTCTTGTAAAGCTTGATACTACAATGAGAAATGCCAAGATGAACGGCGGTAACATGGTAAATACCGTTGTGAATATGTAAAATCAAACCACTCAGCCGTCTTATCATGCATAAGGCGGCTGATTTTTTTCGGTATGTATATCCATACCGCTGCATCAATGTACTATTTATATAGAGCGAGCAAGCACTTTACGGCTTAAATTTCACTTAAATTATCGACAATTCTCAAGTCAAATATGCATTTATGGAAATATTTTATTTACGAAAGCCGCTTAAACAGTATCACATTTTTGCACGTAATATATTGACTTTACTTCTTTGATGTAGTATAATAATAATGTATGTTATAGCGAAAAATGTCGGGCGGAGGCAGAAATGTGATACAGCTGCCGACGCAAACACTGAAAACACGGAGGAGGAACTTTGAAAATGGCTGAATCACGCTTTATAAAGACAGTTACATACGGTGGTTACGACAAAGCCGATGTTATCCGCAGGCTCGAGTCGCTGAGCGGGCAGGTCTTCGGACTCAAAAACGAACTGCGCGAAACAAAGTTCCTGCTCGAAAGCAGTGAAAACGGCAAAGATATACAGGAAAGCATCAATACTGTCCTCGCTGAAGAAAGGGCAAAGCTCACGGAGCTCCAGACCGAGAACGACAAGCTCTCGACCGAGCTGAAGGCGGCAGAGGACAGCAACAAAAAATATGAAGAAGAGATAAAGAAGCTGACGGCTTCACTGGCAGACGCCGAAGCAAAGCTCAGAGACGCAAATACGCAGCTCGCAGCCTCCAAATCCGAGGACGAGGCACTGGCATTGAGCGCTGTCTTCATCGAAGCGAAAAAATCCGCGGATATGCTCGAAAGCTCGGCGAAGGAAAAGGCTGAGAAGCTCGAGAAGTCCGCTGCCGAAGCAGCCGAGAAGTCCATCGCCTACGCCAATGACGAGGGCGCTGCGATAATATACGAGGCTGAATGCAAAGCGGCTGAGATAGTCGCCGATGCCAAGAATTCGTCAAGCGCAGCCGAAGGCTCTTACGATGATATGCGTGCATCCCTTCTCTCCAAGGTCGCTGCTCTCAGTGAACAGCTCAGCAGCTTCAGAGAAGCGATAAAGAAGGTCGGAGAGGACAGCAGCGGCAGCCTCGGCGAATGCGAGAAGCTCCTCAAAAATACCGAGGATAAGCTTAAAGAGGGCGGTGCTCCCGAGCACAAGGGACCCGTAAAATATGATCCCGAATACCCCGAGCGTCCCGACAGGATCGCAAAGCTCGACGCAGAGGACGCTCAGAAGCGAAAAAACGAGCTTGATAAGCTCAGACTTATGGCTGAGTCCATCAACGGAAACAAAGGAAAAGCTCCCGATGATAAAGCGGCAGCAGCTGAAGAGGAAAAGGGTCACGACAGTAACAGCAGTAACAGCGATAATAACAAAGGCGGCAAGATAGACCTCGCCGCACTTGCAAAGCAAGCTAAATCCCTGAAAAATAAATAATATCTATCTATTACTTAAATAAACAAGGAGCATCTTGCAATGAATGAATTAATCATCGTTAAGCCTGAAAAATGTACAGGCTGCAACTCGTGCGTAAGGAACTGTCCCGCACCCGAAGCCAATACTGTAAAGAAACTGGATAACGGCAAATTCATCGTATCAGTAAATCCCGACAAATGCATCGCCTGCGGCGAATGTGTACGTACCTGCACACGCGGAGCAAGAGATTATATTGATGATACGGAAGAATGTATGTCTTTTCTCATCAAGGAGAAGCTCATACTCATTGTCTCGCCTGCTGTCAAGGCTGCTCTCCCCACAAAATGGAAGGGCGTCCTCGACTGGTTCAAGGGTCAGGGCTGTACCATATACGACGGCGCGTTCGGTGCCGATATATGTACGTGGGCTCATCTGAGGTCGATAGAACAGCATACCTTCGGAAATATCGTTACACAGCAGTGTTCGGCTATAGTCAAGTATATCGAGACATACCAGCCCCAGATGCTCCAGAACCTCTCCCCTATCCACAGCCCCGCCTGCTGTTCGGCTATCTTCATCAAGAAGTACCTGCGCAGGAACAATCATATCGCCTATTTATCGACCTGTATCGCCAAGAAGGCAGAATTCGCCGATACAGAGCTCATTGATTACAACCTCACTATCGACAAGCTGATGGATTATTTCGAGAGAAACGGAATAAGCATCCCCGTAGATACGAGCGAAGGCTACGAATACAGATTCGACGACCAGCAGGGTCAGGTCGGAAGCGTGTACTCACGTCCCGGCGGTTTCAGAGACAACCTCTGGCTCCATGACCCCGATATCAACATCGCGACCTCGGAAGGCGTGCACAAGGTCTACGATGAGCTCAATATGTACGCAAAGATGCAGGAATCCAAGCATCCGCAGGTATTCGACGTCCTGTCGTGTGAGTTCGGATGCAACGTTGGTCCCGCAGCCAAGACAGACCAGACGCTTTTCGATGTTATGGACGTAATGCGCAAAGTCGAGAACGAAGCCAAGAACCGCCGCAAGTCGGGATTCATGGGCAGAGGCGAAGACAAGCTCCTGAAGCGCTTTGACGAGGAGCTCCGCCCGTCCGATTTCGTCCGCAGCTACAAGTCCACAGTTCCCACTCCTCTTCCGTCACAGCAGCAGCTTGATTCCGTCTTCAAGAAAATGGGCAAGCTCACACAGGAGGACAAGGAATACAACTGCCACGCCTGCGGATTCAAGACCTGCAAGGATATGGCTGTCGCCATCTCACGCGGTCTGAATCTGCCCGAAAACTGCATCGTCCACGCAAAATCCACGATGGGCTCGGCTCAGCCCGCTGCCCTGGGCAGCAGCGCAGACCTCGAGGCTGTTGCCTCCGAGTGCCGCGAGATATCCGAGAAACTCAAGCTCGATATTGAAAACATCACCAGCAGTACGGATATGATCGGCGAATCGACTTCTGCCACCAAAGAGCGCGTCTCGGTGGTAAAGGACCTGCTCCAGAACGTTGTATCGTTCTGCTCCGACAATCCGACTATGGATTCGGACAGCGTAGACCAGCTCATCGGCATTCTCAATACGACCATCGAGGCGTTCAGCGCGCTCGATGACAATGTCAATATCACGACAGAAAGCTCAGAAGCGATAAATAAGTCGGTAACGAAGATAAACTCGCTGGTCGAGAGCATAAACAAAGCGCTCGGAAAATCAGCCGAGTGATATGCCGGTCGGCATCCATATTGTTAATATTATCAACATTTTTAAATCATTCTGCAAAGATTAAACAGCGCCGAACCATTGGTTTTTGTACAAATCATTCAAAAAACCGCCCTAAGTTCGGCGTTTCTGTCCTTGACATCATATCGAATAAGTGATATAATAATATAGTATAATTAACGTGCTTATCTAAAATCATCAATATAATCCAGCTCGGCTCGGAGCAGCCTGATTTGCCGCCCCTCCGCTGAGCGCTAATGACGGGAGGAAAACTATGCAGTGCGAAAAATGCGGTACCGAACTCAAGCCCAAATATGTCGCCTGCCCGACGTGCGGAGCTCCTGTTCCGCAGATAATCGAGGGATTTGAAAATACCATTGAATTCCAGCACGAGCTCAGAGCCATAGTCGTGGACAACGGTCCGCGGGCTGTAATGGATAAAAACAGGTTCATCGGTCTGCTCTACGACCATGTCCCCGAGCATGAGAAGGAACGTAGGCTGCTCAAGAATATGTACCTCATGGGCGTGTTCAGGATGCTTCTGGAAGACGATAACAGGGAGATCGCTATCATGAAAGCCAAGAGCTTCATGGTCGGCGATATGTTCATTGCGGAAAATGCAGCCGAATTCGTGCTTGCCTGCTTCACATACCTGATCGGCTGGTCTTACGTGTCTCCCCTGAGGCTCCTCCCCGATGATGACGAGGCTGAGCCCGAGCCGGAGAAGAAGAACTCCCGCCTGACAATCGACAGCAAGGTGTTCCGTCCGATAGACGCGATAAGATACCGCCTCAGAAGCAATATCGAGATAGCCGAGGGCTATACCAAGCTCGAGAGCTTCTGCTTCGACGGATACGGCTCGCTCAGAACAGTCATGCTCCCCTCTACGCTCCTTGCGATAGGAGAATACGCCTTCTCGTCATGCAAGCGCCTGAGAGGTCTTGACCTGCCAAGCTCGCTCAGAGTCATTAAGCAGGGCGCGTTCTGCCAGTGCGCAAAGCTCGCTATGATAAAGATACCCTCGGGTATCCTTGAAATAGAGGACAGCACGTTCTCCTTCTGTACCAGCCTCGAAACCGTCGATATCCCCGACACGGTAAGCAGTATCGGCGCTGAGGCATTCTCGGGATGTGAAAAGCTCAGGAAGCTATACCTGCCCGACAGCGTGAAGTTCATTGATACTAACGCTTTTTCATACTGTCCCAACCTTACAATCCATTGCTTCGAGAACTCCTACGTTCATAAATTCTGCCTGTCAAACCGCATCAACTTCAGAATAGTTTCTACAGCAGGTATCGCAGATGACGAGGATTAATACTATGACAGCACATACCACACACGGAAAGGATGAAATGATATGACAGAACTTGAAATTGGTCAGGAAGTCGAACTCGAATTCGGCGGAAAGGCACAGGTTTTAAGTGTTATCGGCAGCGGCGGACAGGGTACTGTATACCTTGTGCGTTTCAACGGTCAGAAATGGGCGCTGAAATGGTACGATATCGACAAGATGAAAAAGCCGAAGGAGTTCCTCAGGAACCTCCGCAGCAACATCGCTGACGGACCTCCCGACAATAAGTTCCTCTGGCCCAAGTACCTCACAAAGGAAGCCGAGGACGGCACTTTCGGATATATCATGGATCTCAAGCCCGACGGTTTCGATTCCTTCGTTGATATCCTAAATACATACAAGCTTGAGGTAGACCCGCTCACAGGCCGTGCTGTAAAGAAGGACGTCAAGTTCAGCAGCCTCACGGCTATGATAACTGCCGTTATCAATATCGTCAACTCCTTCCGCCTCCTCCACAGAGCCGGAAAGAGCTATCAGGACCTTAACGACGGAGGCTTCTTCATCAACGTCAATACAGGCGCTGTCCTTGTCTGCGACTGTGATAATATCGCCCCCGACGGCAGCAACTTCGGTATCGGCGGTAAGCCCGGAT
>CAMHBN010000081.1 GCA_946183385.1 uncultured Ruminococcus sp. | reverse complement strand
TGCCGTTTTACTTCCTATGTCAGCCGTCGAAGGACGGCGAAGAAGAGTCAAAAGTCGGCAAATGTGGGTAGGAGAGGAAGGGGGCGCACGGAATGCGCCCCTACAGATTCTTTGTCATATTCGCACAAATTCACCGGTCAAATTTGTGCAATCCTACAAAGTTGAAAATTATTTTTTCAATAATCAACGGTTTTCCGTTGCAAAAATGCCTTTTCCGCACCCCTTATGAGAGGCGTTGTTCGGAACGGACAGCAAAGCCTCTCTGAAAGGAGCAGTTATGTCAGAGAAGGATGAACTCAAAACAAAAAAGCGGCGATTCTACTATATGTACGCAGTGCTCGGCGACCCCGAGAGCGCGGCATTGCAGGCGGGATTTGACCGCGGCGAGGCTCTCGGAGCGGCGCTGGAATGCCTGAAAAGCCCCGTCTGCCGCAGGCACATCGCAGAGCTGAGGGAGCTCCTCGGCGACAGCGGCTCTGTGCTCGCGGGACTCCGCCGCCTTGCTTTCGGCTCGTGCAACGACGCGGTAAGGCTCGCATTTTCGGACGAGCTCCCGCCGCAGGACGTCCTCGACACCCTCGACCTGTACAACGTATCCGAGATAAAGCGGGTGCGCGGCGGCGGAGTCGAGGTCAAGGTGTTCGACCGTATCAAGGCACTTGAAAAGCTCTGCGAGCTGGAGCGGGCGCTTTCGGACAGCGGCACGGCTGAGGCGCTGATAAAAGCGCTGACCTCGCACGGAGAGGAGGATGACAGCAATGGTGGTTAAGCTTTCAGAGAAGCAGCAGACCGTCCTCAAATGGTGGGATATGCCCGAACACCGCGGCAGAGACGCCATAATCTGCGACGGAGCAGTAAGAAGCGGCAAGACGCTCTCGATGTCGCTCGGCTTCGTATTCTGGGCGCTGACGAGCTTTAACGGCGGCACATTTGCAATGTGCGGCAAGACCGTCACCTCCCTGCGCAGGAACGTCACCACCCCGCTGATATCGCTGCTGCGGGGAATGTGCTTCACCTGCGAGGAGCGCATAAGCCACAGCTTCATCGACATCACCTTCTCCGGCGTAACGAACCGATTCTACCTGTTCGGCGGCAGGGACGAGAGCTCCGCCGCGCTGATACAGGGCATAACGCTCTCGGGCGTATTCCTTGACGAGGTGGCGCTCATGCCGCGCTCATTCGTCGAGCAGGCACTTGCGAGGTGCTCGGTGCAGGGCTCGCGGATGTGGTTCAACTGCAATCCCGACGACCCGTCCCACTGGTTCTACCGGGAATGGATACAGAAGGCGGAGGAAAAGAACGCGCTGTATCTCCACTTCACGATGGACGACAACCCCTCGCTGACCCGCGCGGTGAAGGAGCGCTACAAGAAGCTCTACTCGGGCGCATTCTACGAACGCTTCGTGCAGGGGAAATGGACAGCCTCGGAGGGCACGGTCTACCCGATGTTCGACCCGCACGTACACGTGTACAGCGGCGCCGAGCCTGAGTGCGAGCGCTACGTCATCTCCTGCGATTACGGAACTGTCAATCCCTCGTCATTTGGTCTGTGGGGACTTCACAAGGGCGTATGGTACCGCGTGAAGGAGTATTACTACTCCTCGAAGAAAGAGGGAGTCTCGCGCACAGACGAGGAGCACTACGCTGCTCTCGAGGAACTGGCAGGCGAGCGCTCGATAGAGCGCGTTATCGTTGACCCGTCAGCCGCAAGCTTTATCGAGTGTATCCGCAGACACAACAGGTTCAGAGCGGCAAAGGCGGACAACGACGTAGTCACGGGGATAAGACGGACAGGCGCAGCACTCAGGGACGGCAGGCTGATGATACACGAGTCGTGCACGGACATCATACGCGAGTTCGGGCTTTACCGCTGGAGGGACAGCGCGGGCTCGGACGTACCCGTCAAGGAGAACGACCACGCTATGGACGATATGCGATACTTTGTGGCATACGCCATGAAGGAGGCGGCGGGGGACTTTTTCTTCGCCATGTCCGTAGCAAGAGAGTAGCGGCTGTAGGGGACGCCGCCCTCGGCGACAAGATGTAGGGGCGGATATTATCCGCCCGCAAACTCCAAAAAATCCCGCAGCGACAAACTGTAGGGACGACTGGTGGTCGTCCGCGGATACAAAAGGAACTGCGGACGCACAATGCGCATCCCTACAAATCAGCAAAAACCAATTCCGACAACAATGGAGGAAAAATGAAGCTATTCAAAAAGAAACACACGCGGGCGGCTCCGCAGATGATACTGCCCGACAGGGACCGCGGGAGCTCGATGACGCTCCCGCCCGAAGCGGGGCCGCTCGAAAAGGAGCTGTTTGACAGGCTGAGATACGCCGTACCAGTCATTGACGCGGCTATTATGAAGATGATACGCCTCACAGGCGGATTCAGGCTCGTCAGCTCCGACGAAAGGTATCAGGAGCAGCTCGACCGCTTCTGCGACACCGTGCCCGTAGGTCTTACGGGTACATCGCTCGGCTGCTTCGCGGACGCCTTCCTCGACAGTATGCTCACCTACGGCAGTGCTGTGGGCGAGATAGTCATCGACGAGGACAACCGCTGCATTGCGGGCTTGTGGAACGGCGACGCGACCGCTACGGTCGTATCGGCGGGCTCTTCCCCGTTCGAGCGCAGATACTCCGTCCGCGGAAAGGACGGCACGGTCAGACAGGTCGCTCACCCCGAGCGCATACTCTACGCCTCGCTGACAGGCGGACGCTCGCTCCTGCGCGGACTTCCCGCAATGAGCAGCATACTCCTGCGCATATACGAGTGCATAGGTCAGAACTACGACCGCGCAGGCAATGTAAGGTACGCGGTCACCTACAAGCCCGAGGGCGGAGCGAGCGATATCTCCGCCACACGCGAGCACGCCATGCAGATAGCCCGCGAATGGGCTGACGGCATGAACTCGGCGAAATACGGCAGAGTCAAGGACTTCGTCGCCGTCGGAGACGTGGATATCCGCGTCATCGGCGCAGACAACAAGCTCTTCGACACGAACGTGCCCGTCCGCCAGATAATGGAGCAGATAATCTCGAAGCTCTCCATTCCGCCCTTCCTGCTCGGTCTCAACTGGAGCTCCACGGAGCGTATGTCCTCTCAGCAGGCGGATATCCTCACGTCCGAGCTCGACTACTACCGCAGGCTGCTCGCGCCCGTGCTGTGCAGTATCGGCGACGCCTACCTGTGCTCGATAGGCGCGGAGGCGGTCTGCTCGGTGGACTGGGACAACATCAACCTGCAGGACGAAGCTGTCCTCGCAGAGGCAAGGCTCAAAAACGCGCAGGCTCGCGAAATAGAGCTGCGCATAGAAAATGAATCTAAGTGATTATACGGAGGTAAATGTATGTATAACGATGTAAAACTTGAAAAGGGACTCTACAATCTCAGCGGCAAGTCCTTCACTTCCGCCCTTGAGGAGCTCGACCCGTCGGGCGCTTATATCGGCACGGAGCTCGCCGCTCTCGACGCCTACGAGCGCCAGCTCAAGCGCTTCAACATCAGAGTGAACGGTACGGAGTGCGATATGGTGGAGAAGTTCTTCGCTTCCACCGAAACAGCCGTGCTCTTCCCCGAGTTCGTATCGCGCTCTATCAAGAAGGGCTTCGACGAGACTGTCCTCAACACCATCACAGCCGTGAAGACGGTCAGCGAGAGCAGCCAGTACCTCGGCTGTGTGCTCGACGACAGCACTGCCTATGCGGCTACAGCTCAGACAGTGGCTCTCCCCGCTTCCACGGTGACAGAGGGCACTACTGCCGTTGCTCTTGAAAAGATAGGCAGACTCATCAACGCCTCCTACGAGGCTATCCGCAAGCAGAGACTTGACGTGTTCGGCGTTATGCTCAGAAGCATCGGCGTGAAGCTCGCGAATACCGTTGTCAGCAAAGCTGTCACCGTGCTGAAGACCAACGCTACGGGCGTTACGACTTCATCTCTCACCTACTCCGACCTCGCCGACCTCTACGGCAAGTTCGACAACTTCAATATGACGACTGTCCTCGCCTCTCCCGCAGTCGCTTCCAAGATAGCGGCTATGGACCAGCTCAAGGACACAAGAGCCAAGGCTGACGGCAGGATGATACTCCCCTTCGGCTCGGAGCTCGTGAAGTCCGCCGCTGTGGACAACGCCTCCGTCATCGGTATCGACAGGAATTTCGCCCTCGAATTCATCACCAGCACGGGACTCATCCTCGAGACTGACAAGCTCATCGACCGCCAGCTCGACCAGATAACCGTTTCCGTTACCTGCGGATTCAGGAAGATAACTCCCGACGCCGTAAAGCTTCTCACTATCACGTCATAAGTGTAGGGGCGGATATTATCCGCCCGCAAATCACCGAAATGGTATGAATCATCATCGTGTAGGGGCGGGCGCCCTCGCCCGCCCGCAATTAACCGACAAACCTGCGGCAACAAAATGTAGGGACGCACAATGCGCGTCCGTTGATTCCACGTTTATCCACGGACGACCAATGGTCGTCCCTACACAAAAAACGTAGGGCAAGTTCCGCTCGCCCGATAGTTTATCGGCTGGATTCGGGCGCACACTGTGCGCCCCTACAAATGGTTCGTTTCATCAACGCAAAAGGAGGAAACCATGACAAAAGAAATTCTCGACAAGATTAACAAATTCACGCGCAGGGAATTCACCGCGGACGAGCTCTACACCTTCTCCGTCATTCTCTGCGACAACGAGATAGACCGCGATAACGAGCGCTTCTCCGATGACGCCCTCGAAAAGCTCAAAGCCCTTTTCGTCGGCAAGACGGGCATTTTCGACCACGAGGCTTCCACCTCGAATCAGACCGCCCGTATCTTCGACACCGAGCTCGTCACCGACGATACCCGCAAAAACAAGTGCGGCGAGCCATACAAATACCTCAGAGCCTCCGCCTATATGGTGCGCACCGAGGACAACAAGCAGCTCATCGCCGAGATTGACGGCGGTATAAAGAAGGAGGTCAGCATTTCCTGCTCGGCGAGCAGGAGAAAGTGCTCGGTCTGCGGGTGCGATAAGGCAGTGCAGAGCTGCTCCCACATCAAGGGCAAGACCTACGGCGGAAGGCTCTGCCACGTAATCCTCGACGGCATCACCGACGCCTACGAGTGGAGCTTCGTTGCCGTTCCTGCGCAGGTAAACGCGGGCGTGACCAAGCGCTTCACCGACGGGGACGCGGACAAGTCCGCGTGCGAGGGCGCGACCGAAAACGAGCGCCTTCTCCGCTGTGAGATACGCAGGCTCGCGTTCATCTCGGGCGGCAAGACTGCAGCATTTGCGGCGGAGCTTGCGGCTCACGGCATGAACGAGGTACAGCTCGCGGGACTGAAAAAGGCTTACGAGAAGCTCGCGGGTCACGGCAAGCCCGAGGTGCAGCTCTCGACCGAAAGCGAGCCCGGGCAGAACTCATCTTTCAAGCTTTAAGGAGGCAGCTATGAGTATCAATTTCAACAACGTAAAGGCGCTGTTCGAGCTCTTCTCGGGCGAGGATGCGGATTCACAGTGGGCTCCCGTGCTGACCATGGCACTGACCGAGGTGCAGGCAATGCTCCTGCCAGACGCCGACGACACCGACCCACGCCTTGAATTTCTCACGGCGTCTGTCGCGAACTACCGCACACAGGAGATAAAGCTCTCGTCGGGCAAGGCTGAATACGAATACGTCGGGCAAATGAACAGCGGCGGCGCAAGAACCTCCCTCGCGGGAGCGGCGACCCTCATGCGCGAGTACGTCCAGCTCTGCGCCGACCTCATAAACACAAGCACCTTCATCTTCGAGACGATTCCGCCAAAGGAGGGATAATATGCGCGATATTCTCAGTCAGTTCAAGGCGGCGCTCATCGCCGCGGGAAATGAGAACGTGTACCTCGCGTTCGACGCACTGCCCGTGCGCGGAAAGGGCGGCTACTTCACGGTGCTCGGCATAAAGGGCTTCGAGGCGAGCGCTCCCGTGTACTCGCAGTACACCATCTTCCTGCCCTTTAAGGCGGAGGTGGAGGTCAGCGTGTATGCGCCCGAATCCGATGATTTGCAGTCGCTCTACCGCTATTTTGAGAACGACGTCCGCCCGACTCTCGACAGTATGTCGGGGCTGACAACGCATATCAGCAGGCTCACAATGAAGCACGACAGCAACCTAAAGCGCCTCGTGCTCACGGCGGGAGTGTCGGTCTGCGGGATACGCAGGATTGCGAGGGATAACAATGAGTGAGATATGTTCACGCGAGGCTGTGCCCGTAAGCGTCGGTCAGCTCACGCTGTACTGCGAGAGCTTCCGTGCAGCGGCGGATACCGTGCTCTATGAGCAGCCGACCGTCATCGGCGGCACTGTCATCACCAACTCGTGCGCAAAGGCGACAAAGCTCACGCTCGCGGGCAGGATATACTGCGGCGACGGCGACCTCGCTGTGCTCACCGAGATAAACAATATGAACGGCTCGTCGGGATATACCGTGGTATACCGCGGTGTGAGCTTCTCCGACTGCACGGTGAAGGGCTACACCGCCGAGGACAGGGGCGACGATATGCTCTATGTAACCCTGACGCTCGCCACCGAGGCCGAAGCCGAAGACGCGGAGGTAAACGTATGACGGCTACACTTTCAATACTGTCGCCTAATGCGAGCGACGCCGTTTTCAAGGTGCTCGCCTTCTCCTTCGTCAAGGACGCGTACACGCCCTTCACGCGGCTGACCGTCGAATTCGAAGCGCATACAGCCATCCCCGAAACGGCGCAGATGGCACGCTTCTACGTCAACGGGCACTATATCCACAACGGCTATATCGACACCTTCCGTATCACCGAGAGCGGCGGCTTCCGACGCGGTGTGCTGACCTCGCGCGGGTTCACCTCTCAGTATTTGCAGAATCAGCTCGAACCGGGGCTGTATACGAATATGTCCCTGAATGACCTGATGGACGACTATATGCAGCTTCCCTACGTCACGCACGAGGACTGCGGTACCGCCAGCTATATCTTCGTCAAAAACGGCTCAACGCAGTGGGACGGCATCGTCAATATCGCGTTCAAGGTCTACGGACGGCACCCGTATATCCGCGGCGCCAACTGCGTTATGGTAAACGCTCCCACCTCGCCGCAGAGCTTCGCCTACTCCGAGGCGGCTATGCTCTCGCGGGGCTCGGAGCGCGATACACGCTCTCTCGTCTACTTCTGGAGCATGGAGGATATGCAGGGGCAGCACGGAAGCTACACCCTCTCCGAGCCCGCAGCCTACGATAACTATATCTACCGCTCGCGCTATTTCGAGCTCGACAGGCGCTTCCTCTACGACCCGCAGAAGGCGCTCGAGTTCCGCGACAAAATGGCTATGCGCGGCTGGAAGAAGAGCTTCCTCACCTATAACGGCTACCGCGGAGAAGACCTCTTCGATTCAGCTTCGGTCGGCAATGTGACGAAGGATATCACCTCCGTGCGCATAACGGGCAACCGCAGCGGTATCATCACCGAGATCGGTATGTATTCCGACAAGTTCGTCAACTCGCAGTGACCGTCCGACTGCGCTGTGAATAGTATAAAGGGAGCACCTGTTGGTGCTCCCTATTTCGTTACAGAGGTGAAAACTATCGCACAGACTGTCCTGAGCTCACTGCGCGTGGGCGATACCTGCACCGTCCGACGGCTCGGCAATCACGGCAGTATGCGGCAGCGCCTCGGCGAGCTCGGCTTCGTCAGCGGTACCCGCGTGACCTGCCTCCAGCGCAGCTTCCTCGGCGACCCCGCCGCCTACCTCGTCAAGGGCGCTGTCATCGCCCTGCGTGATTCCGACGCGCGGTGCATTGTTGTTGATATAATATAATATCTTGTGGGACGCCGTCCCACCCCCTGGGGGGGGGGGGGGGGGGGGGGGG
>CAMHBN010000080.1 GCA_946183385.1 uncultured Ruminococcus sp. | reverse complement strand
AGCCGAGTAAATAAACTCAGCAGGGACGAGGACATTCGCCGTGTAATGAGCGGATAGAAAGGACCGCCGGCAAAAAAATCTCTACACATAATATATTGAAGAAATATAATATAAATTTAAGGAGGAAAATTCTAATGAACACACTTAAGAAAACTTTAGCATTAGTTGCTACACTTGCTATGGCTGCAACAGCTCTCGCAAGCTGCGGTGACGACTCAAGCTCATCAACATCTGAGTCCAAGGCTGACACAACAAAGGCTTCTGAGGACACAACAAAGGCTGACACATCTGAGGCTTCAACAGGCGAGATCGACGCTTCTGTAAAGACAGGCGGCGACACATTCACAGTAGCTGCTTGGAACGCAGACGACGTTCCTACTCTTATCGCTCAGTGGAAGGGCCTTTCCTATGACACAATCAAGGACGACCTCGCTGATAACAAGGTTGACGGCATCAACTGCATCGTATTCGGTGTAGGCGGCGGTGAAGCTTCTGAGAGATATGATCAGCTCTTCAACGACGGTACAGACCTCGACGTTTACTTCTGCGAAGCTGACTGGGCTCTCAAGTACATCAACGACGATTCCAAGACACTTGCTCTCAGCAAGCTCGGTCTCGGCGATGCTGATTTCGCTAACATCTACAAGTACACAGATGAGATCGGTAAGGATTCCAACGGCGTTCGTAAGGGCGTTTCATGGCAGGCTGCAGCAGGCGGCTTCGCTTACAGAGCTGACCTCGCTAAGGATTACCTCGGTGCTTCCACACCTGCTGAGATGCAGGCTAAGGTTGGCGACTGGGATAAGTTCGTAGCAGCTGCTAAGGAAGTTCAGGAGAAGTCCGGCAACAAGACTGCTCTTGCTGATACAGTTGGCGGTATGTGGCAGGCATTCGCTTGCGGTCGTACACAGCCTTGGGTTGTTGATAACAAGCTCGTTATCGATGACTTCTGCAAGGACTTCGCTGATACAGCTAAGGATCTCTGGGATTGCGGCGGCGTAACTCAGAACAGCCAGTGGACAGAGGACTGGACAGCTGCCGGTACAAACGACGCTTGCATGGGTTACTTCGTATCTACATGGGGCTTCGGCGGCTTCTTCCTTGACGCAGCAGGCGGCGAGGGCGGCGCTACTTACGGTAAGTGGAACGTTTGCCAGGGCCCGCAGGCATTCTTCTGGGGCGGTACATGGATCGTTGTTAACCCCGGTACAGATAACGGTCAGGAGGCTCGTGACTTCATCGTATCTGCTACATCTGACGAGGCTCAGATGAAGGCTTACGCTACAGCAAAGCCTGAGTACGTAAATAACACAAAGGTTATGGACGACCTCATCTCTGCTAACACAGTATTCAACGAGAAGATCTCCGGCAACTTTGCTGACGGTCAGAACTACTTCGCTGAGCTTGCTAACAACGCTAAGACAATCGACTTCAAGGATCTTATCACTCCTTACGATTCAGCTGTTAAGGGCGAGTTCCTCAACGCTGTAACAGACGAGTACCTCAAGGGTGGCAAGTCTTGGGACGATACAGTTGTTAAGTTCAAGCAGAAGGTTGTAGAGGCTGTTCCTGGTATCACAGTTGAATAATCCTTTCAAACAACATAACATTTAACACAAATTATGCCTACGGAATACTTATGTATTCCGTAGGTGTATATTTGTTACTAATCAATTCACGAGAGGGTGTGTGTTATGGCAACAGCTGCTCAGCGCCGCATAAAATCTATAAGCTACGCTAAGTATGGCTATATTTTCATACTGCCATTTTTTATTGTTTATCTCTTCTTCCAGTTCTGGCCGCTCATCAATACCTTTATTGTAAGCTTTAAGGGTAACGCGGATACAGGTATCGACAACTTTGTCGGTTTAAAGAATTATACGGACCTTTTATTCGGTTCAAAAAATCAATTTGCTTTGGCTACTCAGGTACATAACAGCTTCTTCAGAACTCTGGGAAATACCGTTATCCTCTGGGTCGGTAACTTCATTCCTCAGCTTATGCTCTCTCTTTCTCTCGCTGTGTGGTTCACTGAAGCTAACCTCAAGATCCCGGGAAAAGAATTCTTCAAGATAGTTATGTATCTTCCCAATATTATCACTGCCGCTTCCGTTGCCGTACTCTTTGTACAGCTCTGCGGTCAGTCAAAGGATACCCCCGGTGCTATCAACTCACTGCTCAACAAGATCGGTATCGTTAAGGACCTTCCCGGCGGCAAGGTCGATTGTATCCCCTTCATCGAGGGCGTATGGCCTTCACGTATCGTTATCATGTTCATCCAGACATGGATGTGGTTCGGTAATACCATGATCATGCTCATGTCAGGTATCCAGGGTATCAACCCCTCGCTGTTCGAGGCTGCAAGCATCGACGGCGCAAGCTCGGGACAAGTTTTCAGAAAGATAACTCTGCCCCTCCTTACACCTATCATGGCTTATACACTCGTTACATCTATGATCGGTGGTCTCCAGATGTTCGATATTCCTTACCTTTATAATAAGGACGGTAAGGTCGGCGAGCACGTTGAGACTATTGCTGCTCTTATTTACAGTTACTTCCATGTTTCTGATTTGAATCAGAGTAAGCTCGGTTATTCGGGTGCTGCTTCTGTTCTCCTCTTCTTCATCACACTTATCCTCGGCTGCATCGCGTTCTATATGACACGTGACAAGGACGAGATCGCCAAGAAGAAGCAGAGAAAGAAGATAGCTAAGCAGCTCAAGGCTGAAAGCAAACAGTTTGGAGGTTTTTCAATATGAGTAAAATGAATTCAGTTTATGGAAAAACCAAGGATAACTACAGATCCAAGATACTTCTCAAGTCTACGTTACTTTTCATCTGGTTCGTTATCCTCACTGTTATCTGCTTACTGCCGATATACATTCTTCTGGTAAATGCTACTCGTGAGCATACCGATATCGCTAACGGTATCAGCTTTATCCCCGGCACTAACATCGTAAACAACTACAAGATCGTTACGAGCTCGGACTACAGACTGAACTATCGTGCGCTTTTCGGTTACAGAAACAGTTTGTTAATCACTTGCTGCTCCTGCTTCCTTACCGTTTTCTTCTCAGCTTTAACGGCTTACGGTGTCCACGTTTACGATTTCAAACTCAAGGAGATCTCCTACACGACTATCATCCTTGTAATGATGGTTCCTATGCAGGTTACATCAGCAGGTTTCTTGAGCTTCATGTCCAAGATCCACCTCACAAATACATACTGGCCTCTTATTCTTCCCTCTATTGCGGCTCCCGGAGTAGTATACTTCATGAGGTCGTATATGAAATCGTCGTTCCCGCTTGACATCGTTGAGGCTGCCCGTATCGACGGCTGCAGCGAGTTCAGGACTTTCGTTTCCATCGCTATCCCGATGATGAAGCCCGCTATCGCCGTTCAGGCAATCTTCGCCTTCATCGCAAGCTGGAACAACTTCTATACACCTAACATGATCCTTATCAATGTTAAGGTCAACAAGAAGACACTTCCTATGATGATCTCGGCTATCCAGTCGTCTGACCGATTCAATGACCTCGGTGCAATCTACATCGCTATCGCTATGTCGATCATCCCGATCATTATCGCTTACGTACTCCTTTCAAGATTCATCATCGCAGGCGTTGCTCTTGGTGGTGTAAAGGAATAATTTCAAAATTTACAGCGTACATAATGTACGCTGTTTTTTTGTGGGACGCTTCGGCGTCCCTTTTTTTGTTCTACGAAGTTACAGCTCTGCATACACTGTAGTAAAAGGAGCGATGAAAATGAACGAACGTACAAGCCTTGAGGTGATAGCGGGATATCTGAGCGAGCGGCTGAGAGTTCCGCTTTTGCGCTCACTGAAAGAGATAGGAAGCGAGGTCACGGAGCTGCGGCTTTATCTCGGACAACCTGTTGCCCTCGTATATCCCGACAGGACGGCGTTTCTGACCGAAAACTCGCTGTCCGCAAGCAGCAATAATACTGCCGCGGTGAGGTGTACCGCCGACGACATTCGCCGAACTATCGACGCCGTCACGCATTTTTCCTTCCACAGCCATATCAGCGAGTTCCGACAGGGGTATTTCATCGTCGGAAACGGCATTCGCGCGGGAATTTCGGGCGTGTACAACTCCGACGGCATTATCACCGAGGTCACTGGCGTATGCTTCCGAATCTCGCGGTGCGTGGTCGGCTGTGCGGAGGGGATAGCGGGTCTGGCAGAAGGCGGCGGTCTGCTTATCTGCGGCGGTGTCAACTCGGGCAAGACTACGCTTCTCCGCGATATCTGTCGTATTCTCGGCAGGCGCAGGAAAGTAGCTCTCATCGACGAGCGCGGAGAGATAGCGGCTGTTTCGGGCGGAAATGTCGGGAACGATGTCGGTGTGCTGACCAATGTTATGAGCGGTTGTCCGCGTAATATCGGCATTATTTCTGCAATCCGCTCGCTCTCGCCCGACTACATAATATGCGACGAAATTGCCGACGATTCCGACACCGAGGCGATGCTCGCGGGAGCGGGCTGCGGCGTGACCTTCATCGCGTCCGTCCACGCCGACTGCATTGACGCGCTCAAACGCCGTCCCTTCGCGGAAAAGCTGCTGTCGGTCGGACTTTTCGGTCATGCTGTTTTCCTCGCGGGAGCTTCAAATGTCGGGCAGATACGCTCGGTGGAGGAGCTCTGATATGCTGCGATTTATAGCCTCTGCGGCGTTTGCGGCCGCGGGTGGGATGGTCGGCTTCGCGCTCGCAGACAAGCTCCGCTGCGAGCAGAGGCTGTGCACGGTAATTGGCTGTTTACTGCGGCGCACGGCGTTTCTTGTCGGGTACAGGTGCGACGATGTGTACGCCGTCTGCGCGGAGCTCAAACGCGACTCCGAGCTTGCGCCGCTCACTTTTTTGCAGTTGCTGCCCGAGAGTTTCGAGGGCGGCGCGGACTTCCGCGCCTTCTGGGAAAATGCCGTAAAATCGCAGGCTTTCAGCTCCGACGAGGAGACGATACTCCTGCGGCTCGGTGCAATCATCGGCAGGAGCGACAGCGCAAGCCAGCTCGACTCGATACACGCACTTGAAGTCTCCCTCACCGAGATCGAGGCTCGCAGGCGCGAGACCTACCTCCGCAAGGGACGGCTGTACCGCAGTGTAGGGCTGCTTTTCGGCGTTATGGCGGGCATACTCGTGATATGAAAGGACGTTTGCAATGGACATAGACCTCATATTCAAAATCGCGGGAGTGGGCATAATCGTGGCGGTTCTGAACCTCGTGCTGAAGCGCGCAGAACGCGAAGAACAGGCAATGATGACCACTCTCGCGGGGCTGATAGTCGTGCTCGTCATCATCGTGCAGGAGATAGGCGGGCTGTTCGACACGGTGAAAACGGTGTTCGGGCTATGGTAGATAGCGCGTTCACGACCGCCGTTTTCTGTGTAGCTTCGGCGATTCTCGCAGTTCTGCTGCGGCAGCACGTCCGTGAGCAGTCGCTGTTCATATCATTAGCGGCGTGCGTTGTCGTGACGGGCGGCCTGTTCGCGATGCTTGCGCCAATTCTTGGCGATATACGTGGATTTTTCCTTGATTCGGGACTGCCGGAGAGCTACATCTCCCTTGTTTTCAAGGCGACAGCTATCTGCCTCATCACGCAGATTACCTCCGACCTCTGCAAGGACAGCGGCGAGACTGCCATTGCCTCCGCGGCGGAGCTGTGGGGACGCGGAGCCGTTACCTTCGTCAGCCTGCCTCTTATATTGTGAGGTGGAAAATGAAGTATTTCATCATTGCCGCTGTGAGCTTCGTGCTCCTGCTGGCGGCGGCTGTTCCTCTGAAATCGCTTGCGGACGAGCCCGAGGACATCTACTCCGAGCTCACCGAGCAGCTTGACGAGGCGCTTGCCGAATTCGACCTCGGTATAGGCTATGACGATATCAGCGAGCTCGGCTTCGGCGAGCTTATGAGCACGATATTGGACAAGCTCTCCGCACGGCTTGCCGCTCCGATGCGGCTGTTTTCCGCGATATTGCTGATAATCGTGGCGGCATCGGTACTGCGGACGTCGGCGGGCTCGGCTCTCGGCGGAGCTTCTGGCGGGACTTACGATATGGTCTGCGTGATGAGCGCGGCGGCGGTAGCGGCTCCGCAGCTTATCGACGTTTTCACAGACACGGTCGCGGAAATTGAGCTCTGCGGCGGCTTCATCATCGTGTTCGTGCCAGTATTCACGGCGGTGGCTGTGATGTGCGGCGGCGTGACTTCCGCGGGCGTGTACCATCTGCTGATTCTCGGCGCGTCGGAGATGATAACCGAGCTCTCCGAGAGCTACCTTTTGCCTATTCTCGGAGCGGCGACGGCTCTGTCCGTGACGGGGAGCGTTTTCCCCGATTCGTCGCTCGAAAGCGTGGTCGGACTGCTGAAAAAAGCCGCAACGTGGAGCATAACCGTTGTGATGACGCTGTTTACGGGCTTTGTCACGCTGAAATGCTCGATAGCGGGGAAGGCTGACGGGGTGGCGGTCAAGACCGTTAAGACCGTAATTTCTGGAGCTGTGCCCGTCGTCGGCGGAGCTGTCTCCGACGCCTACGCCACGGTGAAGGGGAGCTTCGAGGTCATCGGCAGCACCGTCGGAGCGGCGGGCGTTATCGCCATCGTGCTGCTTCTGCTGCCGAAGATACTTGAGCTCTTCGCCTACCGCGGAGTAATGCTCCTCGGAGCGGCGGCAGCTGATATGTTCTCGGCACCGTCGCTGTCGAAGCTCCTGAAAAGCTTCGACGGAGCGCTCGCGATAGCTCAGTGCGTACTGGTATGCTACGGGCTGATGTTTCTGATATCGTCGGCGATACTGGCGCAGACAATTGGACAGGGGTGATTTGTACGGATATGAAGGCGGCGGTGCTCGCGGTGTGTGTGTTTTCGGCGGCGAAGAGCCTTATCGGGCAGACCGCGGGAAGCGTGAAAATGAAAGACCAGCTCAAGCTGATACTCGACATTCTCCTTGCACTTGTTATCACAGCGCCATTTGTGAGCGGCTTTGCGGACTTTCAGCTGCCCGAGATAGGCAATTACGAGCTCGCGGACTATGACTGCTCGCAGGAGCTCTATGATGCCGCACTCGCCGAGCAGACGGCTTCCAACGTGTGCGATATCCTCGCGGAGCAGATAGCCGCGGCGGGTATCGACTGCGAAAAAATCACGGCGGAGGTTAATATTTTGTCCGACGGGAGCATATCTATTAGTAGAGTGACGGTGAATACAGAGGATATCGAGGGAGCGGCGGAGGTCATCCGCAACACCCTCGGAGGCGAAACGGAGGTCGTGAATGAAGGCGATAACTAAGCTCGGCGAGCTTCTCGGGAGCAAAAACTCAGCGATAGCCGTCACAGCCCTCGGTACTGCGGGACTGCTTCTGATACTTATATCATCTTTTCTGACGGACAGGAAGCAGACCGCGCCGCAGGCTCCCGAGGCGGCTGTATCTGCGTCGCAGAGCGAGAGCTACTGCCGCGACACCGAGGCAAGACTGCGCGATTTCCTGCGCCGTATCGACGGGGCGGGTGAGGTCGAGGTCTACCTCACGGTCGGCACGGGCGAGCGCTACGTCTATGCAGCCGAGGGCAGAAGGAGCAGTCAGGACAACAAGACGGAGGAGGAGAAAAAGTATGTAATGACGGGCGGGAGCGGTCAGCGCGAGCCGCTGATAGAGACGGTGGAGACTCCCGCAATAACGGGAGCGGTCATCGCGTGCACGGGCTGCGGCGACCCTGCTGTCGAGGAGCGCATATACAAGGCTGTATCGGCGGCGCTCGGCATATCCACCGCAAGAATATACGTAACTAAGATGAAATGAGGTACAAGCAATGAAAAAGCCAACAATAATAATAGGGAAAAAACAGATAATCATGACCTG
>CAMHBN010000079.1 GCA_946183385.1 uncultured Ruminococcus sp. | reverse complement strand
GGACGATGTTTCAGTACTCACCTTCGAGGCTGACAAGGCTGGAAAGACTATCATGTTTGAAGGCGCTCAGGCTACTCTCCTCGACATCGATTTCGGTACATACCCATATGTTACCTCCTCACATCCGCTCTCAGCAGGTGTCTGTGTAGGTACAGGCGTAGGTCCTAAGGTAATCACAAATATCATCGGCGTTGCAAAGGCTTACACAACTCGTGTGGGCAAGGGACCATTCCCCACAGAGCTTGACGACGCTACAGGCGACCAGATAAGAAACGTTGGCGGCGAGTTCGGTACAACTACAGGCAGACCAAGAAGAACAGGCTGGTTCGATGCAGTTATCGTCCGCCACTCTGTAAGAGTAAACGGTCTTGACAGCCTCGCTATCAACAAGCTCGACACTCTCGCAAACCTCGACAAGCTCAAGATCTGCGTTGCCTACAAGAAGCCCGACGGCACTGTTACCGAGAACTTCCCGCCCACGCTCGAAGAGCTCGAGGGCTGCACTCCCGTATACGAGGAGTTCGACGGCTTCACAGAGGACATCTCCAAGTGCGCAAGCTTCGATGAGCTCCCCGCTAACTGCAAGAAGTACATCGAGCGCCTCGAAGAGCTCGTAGGCTGCAGGGTAAGCATGGTCGGCATCGGACCCGACAGGTCACAGATACTTGAAAGATAAACACTTCTCCGATAAAAATAAGAAGGTGAATTTATGAACGACGAAAACAACATCGGCGCTCCTGTGCTCGACGATATCGACTATGTCGAGCCCACACCGAAAAAGGACGGTCCCACAGGCGTAGCTGCTCCCGTGCTCGATGACTTCGAGTACGTAGCTCCCGCCGCAAAGAAGGGCGGTCCTACAGGCGTAGCCGCGGTCGTGCTCGACGATATGAACGATTATGCCGCTCCGACGGCTGAGAAGAAGGGCGCTCCCACAGGAGTAGCCGCTCCGGTTCTCGATGACGGTATGGGCTATACAGCTCCGCAGAAGAGCGACAAGCTCATCCTCACCGACGAGCAGATAATCGACGGCATGAGCGACGAGCAGAAGGCTATGTTCGCGAATCTCCCTCAGGACAAGCAGCAGCAGATAATAGATATGCGCCGTCAGCAGCTCGGAGCCGAGGCTCCCGCGCCCGCTGTAACAGCGCCCGTCCTCGATGAGGACAACTACGTTCCGCCTCCGAAGACGGAAAAGCCCGCCGAGCCTGTCGAGCCCGTAACAGCTCCCATACTCGACGATGAGCCCGAAACTCCCAAGTACGTGCCGAAGTTCGTGGACGAGGATCTCGAAAGAGCCAAGCGCGAGGGCGCAAAAAAGGCTGTATCCTCCTCTCTCGTGTCCGAGCAGAAGGACGCCAAGGAGAGTCTCCGCATGATGATAGAGCTGAAGGAACAGCTCCGTCAGGAGGAAGCAAAGAAGGGCTTCAAGGTCACTATCGTTCTCGGAATAATCGGCGTTATCGCTTCTATCGCGTTCTTCCTGCTCTACAGCGGAAGCAGCCTGCTCGGCATCGAATACAAGGAGGACGCTCTCAGCGGTATCTCCAACATCATCAAGGAAGCCTCACTCTACATCGCGGTAGCAATGGGAGCAACGGGACTCGCTATGATAAGCGGCGTCGGCTTCCTGAAGACGCTTGCCTCGCTCGTGTACCTGCTCGCGGGAATAATACAGGTTTTCCCCGGTCTGCTGATGATATCGCTGCACGAGGGCAGCCTCGGGGTGACAGTTCCGCTCTTTGTTATCTCCATCGCCTGCACTATCGTCGTTTTCGGCGGTCTTTCGGGACTGGAATCAGTCGGTCAGTACTTCAACCGCAACAAGCGTATCCCCGAAAGAGAATACAGTAACAGATAAAACAACAGCCGTGAGCTTAAACTCACGGCTGTTTTCTTTTATTTCAGAACCGATTCCTGCAATGTAAAGTGCATCGGCACGCCCATATTCATGCGGATATTGAGCTCACCCTGTATCAGCGGCAGGAAGTAGCGCATAGCCGCGTCGGTGATGTTGTTGCCCTCGGCGTTGATGTACTCGCGCGGGAGGAACTTCTCCTTGTTCGCGACCTCTGACGCGTCAGCCGCCTCGATAACGACGGTGTACGGCATATCCTTCACGCGTCGGAATACCATCATCTTGCCCGTGCCGCCGCCGAGCGCGCATCTTACGCCTGCCGCTCCGACTGCCTCGGACTCGTCAATATCCGTGCGCGAGCACAGGTGCGACGAACACCTCTGCATTACGTTCAGCTCGATGGAGCGCACCTTGCAGCCTATCTCCGCGCGTACCTGCTCTTCGAGGTACTTGCCTATGCCCGAGAGGTACTTGTGACCGAAGTTGTCAACAACTCCCGACTGCACGCCGTCGGGAACCTCCATGCCCTCGGAGACAGCAATGATGACAGCCTTATGCTTCGCCATCTGGTTGCGGACGTCGTTCATGAACTTATCCAGCGAGAACTCCGCCTCGGGGACGTACACAAGGTGCGGAGCCGCCTCACCGAGAGCGTGCAGCACAGCGCTCGAAGCCGTCAGCCAGCCCGCGTGGCGTCCCATTACCTCTACGATAGTGACCGAGGGTATGCTGTAGACCGAGCTGTCGCGGACTATCTCGTGCATGGTCGCGGCAACGTACTTCGCCGCCGAGCCGAATCCGGGAGTGTGGTCGGTGACGCAGAGGTCATTGTCGATGGTCTTGGGAATGCCGATGACCTTGATATCTATCTTTTTCTCGGCGAAGTAAGCGGAGAGCTTGTCCACCGTGTCCATTGAATCGTTGCCGCCGATGTAGAAGAAAGCCCCTATTCTGCGCTGTTTCAGGGTCTTGACTATCTTCTTGTAGGTCTCCTCGTCCTCATGGTAGTCGGGGAGCTTGTATCTGCACGAGCCGAGCACGGTCGAAGGCGTCTGCCGCAGGAGCTCCATATCGTCGTTGGTGTTGATAAAGGCTTTGAGGTCGATGAGGTGGTTCGATATCATGCCCTCGATACCGTTCACCGAGCCGAAAATGGCGTCGATAGTGGGCTCCTTGAGAGCCTCTTTGAACACGCCGACGAGCGAGGCGTTTATCGCGCAGGTAGGTCCGCCCGATTGTGCGACCGCTATATTCATCATATTTTTACCCTCCGATGTCGAAATACGAACTTATAGCTCTATTATATCACAGGAGCGTGAGAATTTCAACAGTAATAATGAAATTTTCAACATTTACGATTCAAAAAAAGGGACGTCGAGTACGCCGTCCCCTACAGATTCGCCTTGTAGGGGCTGGCGTCCCCGACAGCCCGTTATAATTCTTGTGGTTTGAGGAAAGCCTCCAGCGTGTCCGTGCCGCCCGTGGAGAGGTAGGAATAGTAGGCGAGGATAGCCGAAGCGTCCTTCGCGTCCACCTTGCCGTCCTTGTTAACATCTGCGGCTGCTGTCTCCTCGGATGTGAGCGCCGATTCACCGCCTGTGGATACCTTCGCGTATTCGACGAGGACGAACGAGGCGTCGTTGGCGTCGATCTTGCCGTCGCCAGTCGGGTCACCGAAGGAGACTTCCTTGGCGGGTGTCGTCACGGTGGTGGTTGTCGTTGTGGTGGTGGTAGTGGTAGATATGGTGGTTGCTGTGGTGGTGGTGGACTTTTCCATGGCAACAAACGGTATTCCTTTTTCCTTCGCGTAGCTCTCTGCACGAGAACCTTCATACCCATAGATAGTCACATCGGAATTATCCTTTATCGCTTTATCACTTATGCTTGTTACACTGTCGGGCAGGGTTATTGAGGTCAGTGCCGGACACTCGTAAAATGTCCAGTCACCTATGGTCGTTACACCGTCGGGTATGGTTATCGAGGTCAGTCCCGAACAGCGGTAAAATGCAGCGTAGCCTATGCTTGTAACACTGTCGGGTATGATTATTGCGGTCAGTCCCGAACACTCGTCAAATGCGTCAGCACCTATGCTCGTTACACCGTTGGGTATGTTTATTGAGGTAAGTTTTGAACAGCAGACAAATGCATCATCGCCTATGGTCGTTAAACTGTCGGGTATGGTTATCGAGACAAGCTCCGAACATTCGCAAAACGCCCTGTCAGCTATAATTGTAACACCGTCGGGTATGGTTATCGAGGTAAGTGCCGAACACTCTTCAAATGCGCTCGGACCTATGCTTTTAACGCCCTCGCTGATGATTACGCTTTTGATTTCATCCTTGTATTTGCTTCTCCAAGGAGCGTAATCCATTTCGCCCGTTCCCGATATCGTCAATGTTCCTACGGTGTCAAGCTCCCATGTAAGGTTATCACCGCAAGTGCCGCTGTCAACAATATCCGTCGGAACTGCGTCAACAATGTCAGCCGCATTTGCCGTGAAATCAGCGGTCTGATACGACATGACAGCCGTCTGTGCTCCGCAGACCACGGTCAGAGCCATTGCCGCCGCTGTGATTTTCCTCAATTTCATCTTTATTCCTCCCCAGGGTATAATATATAATTCATTATACCACAAAAGGAAAAAATAACAAGTATTTCGGAGAAAATTCAGCATATTGCACAAATCAAAACATTCACACTCGCCACAACCGAAGTACTATAAGAACAATTGTTCCGCGTGAAACAATTGTTCTTTTTAAGCTGTATCACTTTTCCTGCTCCGCGAATAATATGAAATGTGCGGAGGTCATCTGCACGATGTCCTCCCGCAGATTTCATAAGGAGGAAATACCATGAACCTTGATCTGTTCAGCAATATAGACGGGCTCGTCCTGCGTGAGAACGGCAATTCCATTCCCTACGCCGACCGAGCCGAACGCATGGACGCGTTCCCGCAGACCGCCATGCCTGCTCAGCCTCAGCTCGCTATGGCTTATGTGCCGTTCCAGCAGTGGGGCAACACCATGGAAGCCGACAAAGCGCTCTCCTGCGGCACTCTCTTCACCGACCTCGTCTTCCCGTTCGAGAGAGGAGGCGGCAAATAATGGACCCTCGCTGTGCTCTTCTCAGAAAGATAAAACAGTACGACTTCTCCCTAAAGGAGCTCAACCTCTACCTCGATACGCACCCGAGATGTCAGCGTGCTCTTGCGATGTTCGCGCAGTATAAGAAGCTCCGCGAGGAAGCCGTCGCCGAATACAATGACAAGTTCGGTCCGCTCACTCCCGAGCAGAACCAAAACCTTCAGAGCTGGGACTGGGTCGCCGACCCGTGGCCCTGGGAAAGGAGCTAATCTATGTGGCAGTATGAAAAGAAATTACAGTACCCTGTAAACATCAAGAATCCCGACCCGAAAATGGCTAAGGTGATTATATCACAGCTCGGAGGTCCGGACGGAGAATTAGCCGCTTCCCTGCGCTATCTCAACCAGCGCTTCGCCATGCCCTACGGCGAGGTGAAGGGTCTGCTTACGGACATTGGCACTGAAGAGCTCGCACACGTTGAGATGATATCGGCGATACTGTATCAGCTCACGAAGGGACTCTCGATAGACGAAATAAAGGCGAGCGGATTCGACACCTACTTCGTTGACCACACAACGGGCATCTACCCCGTAGCCGCTTCTGGCACGCCGTTCACCGCGACATATTTCCAGTCCAAGGGCGATATCATCACCGACCTGCACGAGAATATGGCGGCTGAGCAGAAAGCCCGCACCACCTACGACAATATCCTCCGCCTCGCCGACGACCCCGATGTCCGCGACCCTATCCGCTTCCTCAGACAGCGCGAGATCGTACACTACCAGCGTTTCGGAGAAGCTCTCCGCATAACGCAGGATAAGCTCAACGAGAAAAACTTCTACGCGTGCAATCCGTCATTCGACAAGAACTGCGGCAAATAAGCGAAAAGTCCGCACGGCATAACTGTAATGCTCATATAGAAGTAATACGAGAGATTATTGAGGAGGGACCCTTTTGAAAAAAGGGTCCCCGCTTGTGACGGCGGTCCCCTCTGTCGCTGCGCGACATCCCCCCGCACTGCGGGAAGTCACCTCAAATTCCTCCCATAAAACTTTCAATTTAAATTTTGCCCCTTAGGGTGCTCCAAAACCAGATAAACTTGCGCTTTGTCGTTCTGTCTGGAGTACCCTAAGGGGCAAAAATTTGGACTAAAAGTCTTTGGAAAAGGAACCGGGAAAGAACCTTTCTGAAGAAAGGTTCTTTCCCGGTAGGCTCATATAATGCTGCTGTGTGAGTATCACAGTTACCTGATGCTTTTTTATACCCCGCAGTCCTCGTAGTCCTTCCACTTCTCGAAGTAGAGCTTATTGCTCCAGCTCTTGTAGAGAATGTAGAGTATCGAGCTTACTGCGATGAATATTGCTCCGACGATGGGAAGGAACATATGAAGTACCTTCTTCGGATTTATTTCTTCTTCGGTCTTTTTACGTCTGCTCATTTCTATCCCTCGCTCTTCATTCTGCATCGGTATCGTCAGCGCCTTCAAGGGGAGCTGTCTCGGGGGTTATCTCCTCGGGAGCGGCATTGCCGTTCATCTCGGCGATGAGTCTCTGGAGCTCCTGATCTACCTTTGCGTCGTTTTCGATCTGCCGGAACTGCTGCTGGAGGTCGTCCTGCTGAACGCCCGCTATCTCGGTGAATGCGTCAGCCTCGGCTTCCTTCTGCTGTACCTTTTCTTCCATGCGGCTGAGCTTCTCGAATGCGCTCTTGCCGTCGAAGCCTCCCTGAGCCGCCGCGAGCTGCTTTTTCGTGTCAGCCATCTGAGCACGGGCTATCAGCATAGCCTGACGCGACTTAGCCTCTTCAAGCTTGGACTTGAGGAGCTCCACCTGCTCGCCGATAGTGACGGTCTGAGCGGATATGGACTCGTACATCTGCTGGTATGTTGCGACTTCCTCGTCAGCCTTTACCTTGCGGGAGAGAGCCTGCTTTGCGAGATCCTGATCGCCCTTTGCAAGAGCTGCCTTAGCCTTGTTTTCCCAGTCGGAGGATACCGACACCGCGTCCTTGTATTTAGTTTCCGCGAGACGCTCGCTCGCCTTTGCCTTTCCGTAGTTCTGAGTAGCTTTAGTAAGCTCCTTCTGCATATCGGCGATTATCTGCTTGACCATCTTCTCGGGGTCTTCAGCCTTGTCGATAAGGTCGTTGATGTTAGATTTGAGCAGATCGCTCAATCTTGCAAATACACCCATTTATTCATCCTCCTGTTCACGGTTAAAGATAGAGCGGCGCAGACACTACCGCGCCGCTGTTATTATTATAGGATAAAACGCCGGAATTGTCAAGTGTGAAAACAAAGAATCCGATATAGTGGACGCCGCCCTCGGCGTCCCGCACCCTAACTGTACAATTTCCGAACAATATGTTAAGGGCGCACACTGTGCGCCCCTACAATTCATTCGCCTTTTACATCAATAACGACTATCTCCGAGACAGTACCCGTCTTGAACGGCAGAGCCCAGCCCGAGATACCGCTTGTGACGATGAAATCGGTGCTGTTCCTGCGCTCGTGACCGTAAACGCGGTCGTTTGCGCCCATGAGCAGACCGATCTGCCCCGCGGGGATAAGCGGTCCGCCGTGGGTATGTCCGGAGAGCACGAGGTCAGCACCAGCCGCCGCTTCTGCAGCGTAATCGTTGGGCTGGTGGTCGAGGACTATAGTATAGCGCGAGCTGTCGAGCCCGCTGAAAAGCTCGTCCATAGTGGCTCTGCCCTCGCCCATATTCTCCTCGTACTTGTCACGCCTGCCTATAACATATATGTCGTTGCCGACAGCGACGCTCTCGTCGCTGAGGACGACAACGCCGTTCTCCTTCAGGCAGCTGTCGAGGTCATCGAAGCTGAAATCGCGGTAGTCCTCGGAGTAGTAGCCCTTGTCGTGGTTGCCGTAGACGAAATAAACGCCGTAGGTGCTGTTTATCTCGCCGAGCGCCTGACAGGCACGCTCCAT
>CAMHBN010000078.1 GCA_946183385.1 uncultured Ruminococcus sp. | reverse complement strand
TTGATGAAGATGGCAACGCAGTTGGACTTGGATATCGCCGCGGTGAGCTTTCTCATCGCCTGCGACATAAGTCTCGCGAGCTGACCTACGTGGAGGTCGCCCATATCGCCGTCAATTTCGGCACGTGTAGTCATAGCCGCGATGGAGTCGAGGACGATTACGTCGATAGCTCCCGAGCGGATAAGAGCCTCCGCGATTTCGAGAGCCTGCTCGCCGCTGTCGGGCTGAGACACGAGGAGGTTGTCGATGTTTACGCCGAGAGCCTGCGCGTAGACGGGGTCGAGGGCGTGCTCAACGTCGATGAACGCAGCCTCGCCGCCGTTCTTCTGCGCCTGCGCGATAACGGACAGCGCAACTGTCGTCTTACCCGAGCTCTCGGGACCGTATATCTCGACGATGCGTCCGCGCGGGACTCCGCCGATACCGAGCGCCATATCGAGCATCATCGAGCCCGTGGGAATGGCGGCTACGTTGAGGGTCTTGGTCTGACCGAGGCGCATAACAGCGCCCGCGCCGTACTTCTTCTCTATCTGCTTGATAGCGCCGTCGAGGGCAGTCTTCTTGTCCTCAGTTGTTGCAGCCTTAACGACTGCGGGTTTCTTAGCGATTTCCTTTTTAGCCATTTTTATTTCCTCCGTATAATATGTGATACCGCAAAAATCGGTGTAGATATCATTCTATGCTGTAGCGCTCAAAGGTGACAGCGTTCTCGCTTGCCTCAATGATAAGGTAGGAAGCACCCTCCAGTCCCGCAGCCGAGACTGAGATCACGTTCCCCTTAACGAAATTCTCATGACAGTGCCCGATAACAGCGAGGTCGTACTTCATCACAGCCTCATTCTTGCACGCTTCGTCGAACGTGCCGTTTTTCAGGCTCGACAGCGGCAGAAACGGATAAGCGAGCTCCTTATCTATAAAAAGGAAGTGCGAGAAGTGCAGCTTGCGCCCCTGACATTCCGCCTCGTAGAACAGCGGCATATTGCGGATGAACTCCATCTGCTCAGCGGTGAGCCGCTTCCTTATCCCGTCGTAGTATTCCCTCAGGTGCTCCACATCGGGGTCAACGTCAACACCGTGCTCGGCATAGAGCTCGCAGTTTCCTTTCAGACAGACCGCGCCGCTGTTTTTCAGCAGTTCAAGGCACTCAAACGCCTCGTTTCCGCGCTGAAAAATATCACCGAGGAAGACTGTGAGGTCTGCGCCTTTTTCGCTTATCTGTCTGAGCACCGTTTTAAGTGCCGACAGATTTCCGTGAATATCCGAGAATACAGCTATTTTCATTGCTTGTCCTTTCAGCGCTTCACAGCCGTGACCGTGCGGACTATACCGCCGAGGTCGCGGGTGAACTGTATATTTTCAAAGCCGTTTTCGGCAAGGATTTTTCCTACTTCGTCGTGCTGACCCATACCGAATTCAAAGCAGATATAGCCGCCGCTTTTCAGCGAGCCCTTCCACAGCGGAGTCAGCGCCCTGTAGAAATCGAGCCCGTCGTCTCCGCCCGCGAGAGCCATAGACGGCTCGCGCCCGACCTCCGTTTGCAGCTCCTTCATCTCCTCGGCGGTGAGGTACGGCGGGTTGCTGACGACAATATCGAGCCCGCAAAGTCTCGCGGCGGTAGTTTCCGCGAGCACATCGCCCTCGATTATGTCCACAGCCGCCTCATTGAGAGCGGCATTCTGCCGCAGATAGGGCAGAGCCTCCTGCGAGAGCTCGACCGCGCTCACCTCCGCAAGCGGGAGCTCCTTTTTGAGCGTGACCGCTATACAGCCGCTGCCCGCGCAGAGGTCTGCTATTTTCGGCGATGTTATGCCATTTGCGCGGCACAGCCGAATCACATTGTCAACCAAAGTTTCCGTATCGGGACGGGGGATAAGCACTCCCGCGCCGACCCTGAACGGGTAGCCGTAGAACTCCCACTGCCCGAGTATGTACTGGAGCGGCTCGCCGCTGATACGGCGCTCCGTCATTGCGTTTATCATTGCCTCTGCGTCCGCGGGGACGGCTTCGAGCGGCGAAAACAGGGGATTCCTGTCGCCGAGGCAGTCCTGAAATATGCACAGCGTATCGAACCGTGCATCGGGTATGCCTGCATTTTCGAGCGCCGCTTGGCACTCTCTGAACAATTCGCTTCTGCTTACCATTTGTCCTCCGTTTTGTCCTCGGGGATACACGGTGTGAGCGCGGCAATAGCTATCTCTATCATGCTGTCGTCGGGCTCGCGGGTGGTAATTCTCTGCATCGCAAGTCCGGGAGCGGAAAGTATCTTCGTGAAGATGTTGTCGTGATTGCCCGCAAGGCGTATGAACTCATACGATATGCCGACAACGAACGGCAGAGCTCCGAAGCTGATGAGCGTTCTCTGCCACCACAGCAGCCCCTTCGGCACGAAGCACATCACGAATATGCCCACGAGCAGCACGATGAAGATGAAGCTCGTACCGCACCTCTTGTGGAAGCGCGTCTGCCTGCGGATATTCTCTACCGTCAGCGGGAGCTCCGCCTCGTGGCAGGCTATGGTCTTGTGCTCGGCACCGTGGTACATATACTGGCGCTTTATGTCCTTCATCAGCCCGATGATGAACATATAGCTGACGAATATCGCTATCTTGACGATACCCTCCAGCACCGACTGCAAGATGTGGTGCTGCTCGATATCGGGGATAAGTCCCACGAGGAACTTCGGCAGAGCCACGAAGAGCACCACCGCGAGGACAACGCCGAATATGCCGCCGAGCGTCATTATCACGTCTGTGACCCCGCCCGACTTCTCCTCCTTCTTCTTTGCGGGAGCGCTGTCAGCCTCCGCAGAGGGAGCACCCTCGGGCTTCTTTTCATCCTCTTCCTCGACCATCTGCTTTTCGGCGGACTTCATCGTGTACCTGTAGCCCTTGATGAGCGAGCTGACGAAGCTGTAGCAGCCTCTCACGAGCGGCACTTTCCTGTACCACGGAGCGGACTTGCCGTTGTTCTCGTCCCATGTTTCGAGGTCGATAGTGCCGTCGGGAAGGCGGCACGCCATAGCGCCCTTGTTTGGTCCGAGCATCATAATGCCCTCGACGAGCGCCTGACCGCCTATCTTCGACTTGAATTTTTCCTGTGAATTGCTTTTACTCATAATGTATCGCGGGGACGATGTCCCCGACGCTCCTGTCAGTTATTGTTCGCCTTTACCGCGGGGAGGGATATAGTCACCGTAGTGCCCTTGCCCTCGCCCTCACTGGCGATATCCATGGTACCGCCGTGCATGGCGATTATCTCGTCAGCGACCGCAAGTCCGATACCCGAGCCGCGGCGCGTGTGGTTAGCCTTGTAGAATTTGGTCTTTACCTTTGCGAGGTCGGACTCCTTGATACCGCAGCCCGTATCCTTGACGGAAACTATGACCTTCCCGTCCTTCTCGCAAGCCTTAATCGTGACCGTATCCCCGGGAGAGGAATACTTCACGGCGTTGTCGATGATATTGATGAAGACCTGACGGATGCGGTTCTTGTCGCCGTAGACGAAAGGCAGCATCTCGGGCTCGTCGTAGATTATCTCAATCTGCTCGCGGCGCGCCTTGTCGCTGTATATGAGCACCGCGTCGCCGAGCTCCGCGAGTATGTCCATATTCGCGTTCATCAGCGTGAAGTGACCGTTCTGCATACGCGAGAAGTCGAGGAGCTCCTCTACCATCTGCGACAGACGCTCGGTTTCGGTGACGATGACGCCGACGCCCTTTTTCATGGTATCGGGGTTCTCGCCGCCGTCCACCATCAGCGTTTCCGCCCAGCCCTTGATAGCGGTGAGCGGAGTTCGCAGCTCATGAGACACCGACGATATGAACTCATTCTTCATCGCCTCGGCGGACGACAGCTCGTCAGCCATGTGGTTGATGGAGGTACACAGCTCGCCTATCTCGTCGTCGCTGTTGTTGGCGATACGCACCGAGAAGTCGCCCATCGCGAACTTGCTGGTGATACCGCTTATCTGCCGTATCGGCTTGACGATGGAGCCCGCGAAGTACAGACCTGTTATGACGATGATGAGGATTATGACAGTACATACCACCGTGACGAGCAGTATATACCCTCTTATGGTGTTGTCTATCTCGGTCAGTGACGTGACCATACGCACAGCGCTGTATTCGCTGTTGAAGGACGATATCGGCGCGGACACCGCGAGTATCTTCTCGCCACCCGCGAGCCGCCCCGTGTAGCTTCCCTCGCCTGTCTCCATAGCCTCCTCGTAGTCGGGCATGACAGTATCCGCGTCGGGCGAGAAGCCCGAGGACGTGAGCACGACTCTGCCCTTTGCGTTTACAGCCATGAGCTCTATCTTGTCCTTCTCGTTGAAGGTCTCGAGCATATTTCTCATCTCGGCGGAGAAGTTGGCGGAGCTGTCCTGCGAGTGTATGCTCAGCACGCTCGTAACGGCGTTGAGCTTCGAGACGAGGTACTGCTTGGCAGAGTTGTAGAAATAGCTCTGTATCGCGTAGATAACGACCATTTCGATTACCAGCAGGGCAAGCACGATAACGCCGAGATTATTGAAAATCCAGCGCTTGGTGATACTTTTTTTAGCCATTACTGTGAATCATTCCACTTGTATCCGTAGCCCCATATCGTGATGATGTACTTGGGATTCGAGGGCTCTTCCTCTATCTTCATGCGGATACGTCTTATATTTACGTCAACAATCTTATCGTCGCCGTAGTAGCTCTCGCCCCAGATGTGGTTGAGGATGCTTGCACGGTCGAGCGCGGTGTTCTTGTTGTTCATGAAGTATTCGAGTATCTGGTACTCGACCTGTGTGAGCTCTATGGGAGCGCCGTTCTTGGTGACGGTGCGGCTCTTGAGGTTGAGCACGAAGGGACCCGATTCGATGACAGACTGCTTCTCGTTCTTGATGAAGCTCATACATACGCGGCGGTAGATAGCGTCCACGCGGGCGGTGAGCTCCGAGGGCGAGAAGGGCTTGGTGATGTAGTCGTCGGCGCCTATCATAAGACCGCTGACCTTGTCCATTTCCTGTGTCCTTGCGGTGAGCATTATGATACCGATGGTCGAGCTCTTCTCGCGTATCTTCTTGCAGACGGTAAAGCCGTCTATACCCGGCATCATTATGTCGAGGAGGACGATGTCGAAGTTGCCGTGCTCAGCCTCGAAGGTCTTGAGCGCAGCCTCGCCGCAGTTGACGTCAACTACGTCGTAGCCCGCACGCTTGAGGTTGATGACAACGAATTCGCGTATCGTATCCTCGTCCTCACAGATGAGAATGCGCTTCATATATTTCATTCACTCCTTTGGTTTTTAATTCGGAAATCGGAATTAGGAATTGTGGTATCGCTGCGCGATATTATTTAAAACGTGCCGTCAGGCACACATTTAATTCCGAATTCCGCATTTATATTACTCGATATAGCTGAACCCTATCGCCACGTCGCCCGAGGTGACGGACAAGCCGTCCCTGTTGTCGCCCGACTGCGGTATCAGCGCGAGGTATGCGGAATCGCCCTTGGTATGCAGGAGCATATATCCCGCCGATAGCCTGTCATCGCGCGAGACGGGATCCTCCGCGTAGTATATGCGCAGGAGCTCACGCCCCACAGTCTTATCTGCATATGCGCAGAACACTATCTCGTCGTTTATGGCGTCGCGTCTGACTGTAACCTTGTCCCGCCACTTATCGGGAAAAACGAACACATATCCCTCGCCTATGCTGTAGTAGGACGAATACTTGTGTTCGAGGCTTCCGCCCGAATTTATGCTCATCCAGTTGGTGAGCTTTATCTGCTCAGCCTCGGGAGCGCCGTCATATCCGGGGGATATGACCTGCACGGGTATCTCGAGCACTCCGTCGTTGTCAATGTCGTAGGAGCTGCATCCCGACGGGCGTATAGTCGAATATGAAACCTCTGAGGCTCCGAAGACTTTTTTCAGTCCCGAATCGGTCATTCTTATCACGTCGGTCTGGATGAAGCCCGCACCCGACACAGCGTCGATGTACAGACCCGTGCCGCCGTCGGGGAGCCTGCCGTAGCTGAGCCTGTCGAACTCCGTGAACGAGCCGTTGAGCTCGCAGAGGTACTGGTGGTACTTGCCCTCGGCGTCGAGCTTGTATACCTCGGCGGTCGCCTTGGAGTTGTTTACCGAGCCCGACAGCACGAGGAAGTCATTCGTACCGTCGCTGTCGAGGTCGGTGATGTCTATGAAGGAATACGACTCCGAGAACGTGGGGATGATACTCTCCGTCACGCTGTCGTAGTTGTATACGGTAACGTTCTTCTCGGAGCGGTTGATGAGACTGCTTCCGATGATGAGGTTCACGCGCTCGTTGGTGCCGAGCTTTGATATCATTACCTTTTCTATCTCCGAGCCTGCCGCGGCGGTATCGCAGACCGACCGCCACTTGCCGTCGTCCTGGTCGAGGACGTTGATACGGAGCGTTATCTCGTCCACTCCGAGACCGTTCCTCTCGTAGAACACGACAGCTTCGTCGGTGCCGTCGCTGTCGATGTCCTCGATGATGAAGGCGGAGAGGTACTTGCCCGAGCGCGGATATTTCAGCCTTATGCCCGAGCCTGCGGCGTCGGTGAGGGCACTGTATATCTGCTCCTGCTCGATGCTCTGCTTGGGCGGAGCGAGCAGGTTGTCGATGCTCGTACCGAAGGTGCAGCCCGTAAGCAGCACCGAAGCCGCGGAAACTGCCGCGGCGACGGATACAGAACGTATAGCTTTCACGGAATTATTCGCGCTCTTCGAGCTTGACGTACTCGTGCTCCTTGGCGATAGCCTTGTAAGCGGGACGTATCAGCCTGTTGCCCGTGAGCATCTCCTCCATGCGGTGAGCCGCCCAGCCCGCCATTCTCGCAACTGCGAACAGCGGCGTGAAGAGCTCGTCGGGTATGCCGAGCATACGATAAACGAGACCGGAGTACATATCCACGTTCGCGCACATAGTCTTTGTCGAACCCTTTACCTCGAGGAATATCTCGGGGGTGAGGCGCTCAATGGTCTCTAGGAGCTTGAATTCAGCCTCTATGTCCTTGCCCTTTGCAAGCTCGAATGCCTTCTTTTTGAGGATGATGGCACGCGGGTCGGATACGGTGTATACGGCGTGACCCATACCGTAGATGAGTCCCGAGCCGTCGTTGGTCTCCTTGCGGAGGGTGCGGCGCATATAGTCGGCGACTTCGCCCTCGTTGTCCCAGTGCTTGATGTTGTCCTTGAAGTTGTCGAGCATATTTATGACCTTGATGTTGGCGCCGCCGTGACGCGGTCCCTTCAGCGAGCATATCGCCGACGAGTAAGCCGAGTACGGGTCGGTGCCCGATGAGGTGAGTACGCGGCAGGTGAAGGTCGAGTTGTTGCCGCCGCCGTGCTCAGCTTGAAGCATCAGCAGTGTATCGAGCATCTGTGCCTCCACCTTGGAGTAGCTTCTGTCGGGGCGCAGGAGCGAGAGTATGCACTGAGCGGTATTCTCCTCGTAGTTTATGGGGTGCATTATCATGCTTGCGTTGTCGAAAACGCGGCGCTTTACCTGATATGCGTTCGCCATTATGACGGGGAGCTTCGAGATGAGGCTGACAGCCGTTCTCATTTCGCTTTCGATGCCCTTGTTCTCGCACTCGTCGTCGTAGGAATACAGCGCCAGTACGGAACGTGCGAGCTTGTTCATTATATTCTTGGACGGAGCTTTGAGTATCATATCCTCCACGAAGCCTGTAGGAAGGTCGCGCTTGAGCGACAGATACGTGCTGAAATTCTGGAGCTCCTTGGGATTCGGCAGATGACCGAAGAGGAGGAGAAAGGTAGTCTCCTCGAAGCCGAAGCGGTCCTCCGCCTCAACGTTTGCGACGAGATCGTTTATGTTGTAGCCGCGGAAGAAGAGCTGACCGGGTATAGGCTCGCGCTCGCCCTCGTTCATGATGTAGCCGTGAACGTTGCATATCTTAGTGATACCCGCAACGACGCCTGTGC
>CAMHBN010000077.1 GCA_946183385.1 uncultured Ruminococcus sp. | reverse complement strand
CATCGGTACGATGCCCGAAAATAAAGTGATAAAGCTGGTCCTGCTGATAATCGTGTTCATTGTCGGACACACGGCGAACCTCGCGATAAACCTTCTCGGCGCCTACGTCCACACGGACAGATTACAGTTCGTTGAGCTGTTCTCGAAGTTCTACACTGGCGGCGGCAGAGAATTTGAACCACTTACGGTCAACACCAAATATTTAAAATTCAAGGAGGAAAACTCAAATGACTAACGGACTTGTACTTGCTATCTTAGGAGCGGCTCTTGCCGCACTTCTCGCCGGAATCGGCTCTGCTAAGGGCGTAGGACTTGTTGGTGAGGCGGCTGCGGGCGTTGTTTCCGTTGACCCGTCCAAATTCAGCAAGGTGCTCATCCTCGAGCTTCTCCCCGGTACACAGGGACTTTACGGACTTCTCACAGCTATCCTCATGCTCAGCCGTGTAGGCGTTATCGGCGGCAGCCCCGCAGAGCTCACCATGGCTCAGGGCTGGAGCTTTTTCATCGCGGCTCTCCCGATAGCTGTCGTAGGTCTTATCTCGGCTGTTTTCCAGGGTAAAACAGCTGCTGCGGGCGTTGGTATCACAGCCAAGAAGCCCGAGCACAACGGCAAGGGCATCATCATGGCGGCTATGGTCGAGACTTACGCTATCCTCGCTCTGCTCGTATCTATCCTTCTCACATACAACATCAACATCTGATCACGGAGGTGCAGGATATGTCAGGGATCGAAGAGATACTGAATATTATCGACTCTCAGCAGAAACAGACCGAGGATAACCTCGTCTCCGCGGCGGAGCACAAGGCTTCCGCGATAATTTACGACGGAAAAGAAAAAGCCGAGAAGGCTTACGAGGAGCACATAAAGAAGATGTCCGAGCAGCTTGCGCACGACTTCGACAACGCCTGCTCGTCTGCGGATGCCACTATGAAAAGGCGCGTGCTCGCGAGAAAGATAGGGCTCATCGACGAGACTATCGAGAAGGCACTCGCGAAGCTCGACAAGCTGCCCGACAGCGAATACTTCGCGGTAATAGGCAAGCTTGCGGCTAAGAGGCTCAGAGCAGGGGAGGGCGTGCTCTCCCTGAGCAAGCGTGATCTCGGACGCGTCCCCGACAGCTTTATGAAGGAGCTTTCGGCGGCGGCTGAAAAGGTCGGCGGAAGCGTGAAGCTCGACTCACAGCCCGCCGACATCGAAAACGGCTTTATCCTCACTTATGGGCTTATCTCCGAGAATTGCAGCTTCCGCGCAGTCGTTGAGGCGGAGCGCGAGGGCGTGAGAGATACCGCCGCAAGAGTATTGTTCGGGCAGGTGGTCTGATGAGCACGAAATATGCAAATGCGGTCGCAGCGATAAGGGCTATGGAGAATTCGCTCCTGAGCAGAAACGACCTCGACCAGCTTATAAATACCGCCACAAAGACCGAGCGAGAGAATATCGTCGCTTCCAAGAGAGGCTCGGGTGCGGAGGAGCTCACGCTCGAAGGAGTGTGGGAGACGATCCGTGCTTATGCTCCCGACTGTAAGGAGCTGGAGATACTCCTCTATAAGAACGATTTCCACAACCTCAAGGCGGCGCTGAAGTCCATGATAGCGGGCAAGGAGCCGCAGGGCTACTACATCCGCCCGACCAATCTCGACCTCGACGCGCTCTATCCCGCGCTGTCGGCGAAGGATTACGAGCAGCTCCCCGAGTATGTCAGAGAGACTGCCGAGGAGGCGTATGAGCTCCTGACAAGGACGCTTGACGGTCAGCTCGCGGATTCGCTCGTTGATACCGCCTGTATGCGGGCTATGCAGAGAGCCGCGGACAAGTCGGGAAGCGATTTTATGAAGAAGTATGCGCAGCTTGTCACTGTCTGCGCGGATATAAAGACCGCTTACAGGTGCAGCCGCATGAAGAAGCAGAAGTCGTTCATCGAGACTGCTGTCTGCGGCAGCGACGAGCTCGACAAGGACTCGCTCGTGCGTGCTTCGCTCGGAGGCACGGAGGGGCTTTTCGGCTACCTCGAAGCTACGAGTTACGGCGACGCGGCTAAGCTCCTCGCGGAGTCGCCCGCCAAGTTCGAGAAGTGGTGCGACGACATCATAATGGAGCTCGCTGAGGGCGCTCGTATGGAGGCTTTCGGAGCCGACCCGCTCGCTGCCTACTACATCGCGGCTGAGGCGGAGCTCAAAAATCTGCGTATAATCAGCGTGTGCAAGGAGTCGGGCACCGACAGGGAAACGATAACGGAAAGGATGAGGAAGCTGTATGTCTGATACACATTTCAAGACCGCCGTTATCGGCGATACTGCGAGCGTTTCGGGCTTTGCGGCTCTCGGACTGTCCGTGTTCTGCGAGACCGAGCCTGCGAAGATCTCGAGGCTCATAAACAGGCTCGCGGCGAACGACTTCGCTGTCATCTACATCACCGAGCCCGCTGCGGCTCTTGCGGCTGATACGATAAAAAAATACAGGAGCAGCAGGCTCCCGTCCATCGTGTTGATACCCGCTATCGAGGGCAACACGGGCGACGGCATGAGAGCTCTGCACGAGGCAGTCGAAAAGGCTGTAGGCTCGGATATCCTTAATTGAGGAAGGAGAATCTGCTTTGGCAAGTATAGGAAATATAGTCAAGATATCAGGTCCTCTCGTTGTTGCGGAGGGCATGAGAGACGCCAATATGTTCGACGTTGTGCGCGTCAGCGAGAAGCGTCTTATCGGCGAGATAATCGAAATGCACGGCGACCGTGCCTCCATTCAGGTATATGAGGAGACTGCGGGTCTCGGTACGGGCGAGGCTGTGGAGTCCACGGGCGAGCCCATGAGCGCCGAGCTCGGACCGGGACTCATCGGCAGTATCTACGACGGTATACAGCGTCCGCTTGACGATATACGCAAGGTCTGCGGAAATAACCTCGCGAGAGGCGTTGAGGTGCCCTCGCTGAAAAGAGACAAGAAGTGGAGGTTCACGCCTGCTGTCAAGGTCGGGGACGAGGTCATCGGCGGCGATATCATCGGAACTGTCCCCGAGACGGACATCGTGCTCCACAAGGTAATGGTGCCCAACGGTGTGAAGGGGAAGATCAAGTCTATAAAGGAGGGCGAGTACACCGTCGCTGATACGGTGTGCGTCCTCGAGACCGAAAAGGGCGAGCGCGAGCTCACCATGATGCAGAAGTGGGGCGTAAGAAGCGGCAGACCCTACAACAAGAAGCTGTCGCCTGAGATGCCGCTCGTGACGGGTCAGCGTGTCGTTGACTGCCTGTTCCCGATAGCGAAGGGCGGCGTTGCGGCTATCCCCGGTCCTTTCGGAAGCGGTAAGACCGTCACGCAGCATCAGCTCGCGAAGTGGGCTGAGGCTGACATCATCGTGTACATCGGCTGCGGCGAGCGCGGCAACGAGATGACCGACGTTCTCAACGAGTTCCCCGAGCTTATCGACCCCAAGACGGGCAAGTCCCTCATGGAGCGTACCGTGCTCATCGCGAACACCTCCGATATGCCTGTTGCGGCGCGTGAGGCGTCCGTATACACGGGTATCACTATCGCCGAATACTACCGCGATATGGGCTATTCCGTGGCTCTTATGGCGGATTCCACATCGCGCTGGGCTGAGGCTCTGCGTGAGATGTCGGGACGTCTCGAGGAAATGCCGGGTGATGAGGGCTACCCCGCCTACCTCGGAAGCCGTCTCGCGCAGTTCTACGAGCGTGCGGGACGCGTGATCTCCACGGGTAAGGACGGGCGCGAGGGAGCTCTCTCCGTTATCGGAGCCGTTTCGCCTCCCGGAGGCGATATCTCCGAGCCTGTTTCGCAGGCGACGCTGCGTATCGTCAAGGTGTTCTGGGGTCTGGACTCCAACCTCGCGTATCAGCGCCATTTCCCCGCTATAAACTGGCTGACGAGCTACTCGCTCTATGCGGATTCGCTCGCTGACTGGTACAACAATAATGTCTCGAAGGACTGGATGAAGTCCCGCGCGAGATTTATGTCCATTCTCCACGACGAGGCAGAGCTGAAGGAAATAGTAAAGCTCATCGGTATGGACGCGCTCTCCGCAGGCGACCGCCTCAAAATGGAGACCGCGCGTTCTATCCGCGAGGACTTCCTGCACCAGCTTGCTTTCCACGAGATAGACACGTATACAAGCCTCAAAAAGCAGCTCTATATGATGAAGCTCATCCTCGCCTTCAATGACGAGGCTGAGGCTGCCGTAAGCAAGGGTGCGGACATCGAGCTCGTCTCCGAGCTGCCCGTCCGCGAGAGGATAGGACGTTTCAAGTACGTTCCCGAGAATGAGACCGACGCCGAGTTCGAGAAGGTCTCCGTCGAGATATCTGCACAGCTCAACGAGCTGCTCGGTAAGGAGGAAGACTGATGCCAAGAGAATACAGAACTATCGAAGAAGCAGCAGGTCCTCTGCTGCTCGTTAAGGACGTCGAGAACGTCACCTACGGTGAGCTCGCGGAGATAAGGCTCGCAAACGGCGAAAAGCGCCGCTGCCGAGTGCTCGAAATTGACGGAAGCAACGCCCTCGTTCAGCTGTTCGAGAACGCCGCGGGTATCAACCTCAAGGACAGCGCCGTTGTCTTTTCGGGACATCAGATGGAGCTCGGCGTGTCCGAGGATATGCTCGGTCGTGTTTTCGACGGTCTCGGTCGTCCGATAGACGATGGTCCCGAGATCATCCCCGACAAGAGAATGGACGTTAACGGTCTGCCGATGAACCCCGTTGCGAGAAAGTACCCGCAGGAGTTCATTCAGACGGGCGTTTCCGCTATCGACGGTCTGAATACACTCGTCCGCGGTCAGAAGCTGCCCATTTTCTCGGCGAGCGGTCTGCCGCACGCTCAGCTCGCGGCTCAGATAGCGCGTCAGGCGCGTGTTCTCGGCGACAACGAGCAGTTCGCCGTTGTCTTCGCCGCTATGGGTATCACCTTCGAGGAGTCCGAATACTTTGTCCGCAGCTTCCGCGAGACGGGAGCTCTCGACCGTACCGTGCTTTTCGTAAACCTCGCGAACGACTCCGCTATCGAGCGTCTGGCAACTCCGAAAATGGCGCTTACTGCCGCGGAATACCTCGCATTCGAGAAGGGTATGCACGTTCTCGTTATTCTCACCGATATCACCAACTACGCCGACGCGCTCCGTGAGGTGTCCGCCGCGCGTAAGGAGGTGCCAGGTCGTCGCGGCTACCCCGGATATATGTACACCGACCTTGCTTCGCTCTATGAGCGCGCGGGTCGTCAGGACGGCAAGGACGGCTCTATCACGATGATACCTATCCTTACCATGCCCGAGGACGACAAGACTCACCCCATCCCCGACCTTACGGGCTACATCACCGAGGGTCAGATAATCCTTTCGCGAGAGCTCTACCGCAAGGGAATAAATCCGCCTGTGGACGTGCTTCCGTCGCTGTCGAGACTTAAAGATAAGGGTATCGGCAAGGGCAAGACCCGCGCCGACCACTCCGATACGATGAACCAGCTCTTCTCCGCCTATGCGCGAGGCAAGGACGCCAAGGAGCTTATGGTCGTGCTCGGTGAGGCGGCTCTTACGCCTACCGACCTGCTCTACGCCAAGTTCGCGGACGAGTTCGAGAAGCGCTATGTTTCGCAGGGCTTCGAGAACAACCGCTCCATCGAGGAGACGCTCTCCATCGGCTGGGAGCTGCTGAAGCTCCTCCCGAGGAGCGAGCTCAGACGTATCAGAGAGGAGTACCTCGCCGAATACTACGACAAGAAGTGAGGTGAGCTCCGTTGGCAAGACTTAACGTAAATCCCACGCGTATGGAGCTCAGCAAGCTCAAAAAGAAGCTCGTTTCCGCCCAGCGCGGACATAAGCTTCTGAAGGACAAGCGCGACGAGCTCATGCGGCAGTTTATGATAATGATAAAGGAGAACCGTCAGCTGCGTGCGGAGGTCGAGGCGGCTATCGCCGAGGCTGACCGCTATATGGCGGTGGCGGGCTCTGTTATGCAGAGAGAGGCGCTCGAAACGGCGCTGATGCTCCCGAAGCAGGAGGTCGAGCTCGAGGTGGGGGAGAAGAACGTGATGAGCGTCTATATCCCCGTATTCAGCCCGAAGTACCGCACCTCCGACACCAGCGACATCTACTCCTACGGTACGGCTTTCACCTCCACCGACCTCGACGGCGCGGTAAATGCGCTGAGCGATATCTTCCCGAAGATGATAAGGCTCGCGGAGGTCGAGAAGGCGTGCCAGCTCATGGCGGACGAGATAGAAAAGACACGCCGCCGCGTAAATGCGCTGGAGCACATAATGATACCCGACTATCAGGAGACCATCAAGTATATCACGATGAAGCTCTCAGAGAACGAGCGCTCCACGACCACATCACTGATGAAGGTCAAGGATATGGTGCTCAAGCAGAGCCATAATTTCACGTGACAGAGCTCAGAACTCAGAACTCAGTTTTTCAGGGCTGCCGTTGGCAGCCCTTTGGGCGTTTTGAAAAAAACGGGACGTCGAGGACGCCGTCCCCTACATTTAGTTGCCGTGAGTACGTTCGTGTATTGGCGGGCGGATAATATCCGCCCCTACAGTCTGAGCTCTGAGCTCTAAATGCTTGCTATTTTGAAATAGATGTGCTATAATAAGGGCGACTTATTTTTCGGACATAACAAATTCTGAAACAGGAGAATAACTATGGAATTCAATAAGCACGATATTTCACGCAACGCCTGTATGTTAAAGGGCAAGCTCGCAAAGCGCGGCTACGACTGGTGGTGGCATTCGTTCACAGGCGTGGACGAGGAAACAGGCGAGGAGAAAGCCTTCTTCATCGAGTTCTTCGTCTGCAATCCCGACCTCGCCGAGCCTGAGCCTGTTCTGGGTCAGCTGCCCGAGAATCAGTTCGCGGGCAAGAAGCCGTCCTACCTCATGGTCAAGGCGGGCTGCTGGGGCAAGGACGCTCGGCAGCTCCACCGCTTCTTCTCGTGGAACGACATCAGCGTCTCCGAGGGCGTGCCGTTCTCCATCATCGCCGACGACTGCTACGCCACCGAGACCAAGCTCTGCGGAAGCGTGAATATTGCTCCCGAGGAAGCCGCCGCTCACCCCGAGTGGATGTGCGGCGCGGGCGAGATGTCGTGGGAGCTGGCTGTCGATAAGCAGATCGCGTTCAATGTTGGCTACGGCGCGGGCGATACTATGCGTGCGGTCAACGCCTTCGAGATGTACTGGCACGCCGAGGGTATGAAGACACTCTATTCGGGTACGGTCACCTTCAACGGCAGACGCTATAGCGTCACGCCCGAGAACTCCTACGGCTATGCCGACAAGAACTGGGGCGGGGATTTCACCTCGCCGTGGATCTGGCTCTCGTCGAACTGTATGGAGAGCCGCATTACGGGCGAAAAGCTTGAAAACAGCGTTTTCGATATCGGCGGCGGCAGACCGAGGGTGTTCGGCGTGTCGCTCGACCGCATACTCCTCGGTGCGTTCTACTACGAGGGCAGGGAGTACGAGTTCAACTTCTCGAAGGTGTGGACGCGTCCCAAGACCGTTTTCAGGTGCTTCGAGACCGATACCGAGATAGTGTGGCATATAAAGCAGTCCACGCCGAAGTACGAGATGAGGACGTGCATTCACTGCCGCAAGGACGAGATGCTCTTCGTCAATTACGAGGCTCCCGACGGCTCGAAGCAGCATAACCGCCTGTGGAACGGCGGTACGGGCAAGGGCAGGATAAAGCTGTTCGAGCGCAGGCACGGCTCGCTGGAGCTCATAGACGATATCAATGTTTCGCACGTTGGCTGCGAATACGGCGAATTCTGCTGAGCGCGGGCAGGGTGCCCCTGCGGGCGGTTCGCGCGGACGCTTGCAAGCTCGCTTACCTGTGCAGAACGCAAGTTTGTTTCCGCGTGCCGTACAGATTTGTATTTGTTTCCCGCCGAAAGCAAACTAAGCCTTTTTTTAAAGTGAGCGAGCTTGCGAGCGGCAACGTAGTTGGATTCCAAAGGGCTGTGCCCTTT
>CAMHBN010000076.1 GCA_946183385.1 uncultured Ruminococcus sp. | reverse complement strand
GCAATTGTGTGCATCAGAGGACCGCCCTGTGTTCCGGGGAATATAGCGGAGTTGATCTTCTTTGCGAGAGCCTCGTCATTTGTGAGGATAAGACCGCCGCGAGGTCCGCGGAGGGTCTTATGAGTTGTAGTTGTAGTGATATCGGCGTAGGGGACAGGTGACTCGTGGCAGCCTGCCGCAACAAGACCCGCAATATGAGCCATATCCACCATGAGGAGAGCCCCTACAGAATCAGCTATCTCACGGAGACGCTTGAAGTCGATAGCTCTCGGATAAGCGCTTGCGCCCGCAACGATGAGCTTGGGCTTATGCTCGTTGGCAAGAGCCTGAACCGTATCGTAGTTTATCATCTCTGTCTCATCGTCGAGACCGTATGAAACGAAGTTGAAGTATTTGCCCGAGAGGTTAACGGGCGAGCCGTGTGTGAGGTGTCCGCCGTCTGCAAGGCTCATACCGAGAACGGTATCGCCGGGCTGGAGAACAGCGAAGTAAGCAGCTGTGTTAGCCTGAGCACCCGAATGGGGCTGTACGTTTGCGAACTTAGCGCCGAAGAGCTTGCAGGCTCTCTCTATAGCGATAGCCTCTACCTCGTCCACGCACTGACATCCGCCGTAATAGCGCTTTCCGGGGTAGCCCTCAGCGTACTTGTTAGTGAGGACGCTTCCCATAGCAGCCATAACAGCAGGGGAAACGATATTCTCGCTTGCGATGAGTTCAAGATTTCTCTGCTGACGGGCGAGCTCCTTGCCCATAGCCTCGCCGACAGCGGGGTCATAGCTTGAAACGAATCCGATAGAATCCATAAGGTCGTTATACATTTTTATCATTCTCCTTAATAAAAGTTGCACAAAAGCATCATAAGTCAATTATACATCATTTTCCGATATATTGCAATAGCAAAAGCAAAAAAATCAGATTTTTTGTTTGCCTGCGAGCATTCTATCCATATTTGTGTCCTGTCCCGTAGAAGCGGCGGAGTAGTACACGAGCACGATAGAGGCGTCGTTGGAATCGACCTTGCCGTTCCTGTCAATATCGGCGCGTTTCTGCTGCCCCTCCTTATACACGGGAGTTTTCCCGGTCGAAGCTATCGAGTAGAATTTCAGTATCTCGGAGGCATCGGAGGCATTGACAGCTCCGTTCATATCGACATCGCCTATTTCAGGGAAGCAGCTGATGTCGTAGGAGAGTATCTCCTTCTCGCTGTCGATGGGGTAGACCTTGACATTAGCGGTCATGCCGGAGGCAAAAGCCTCCTCAAGGGTCGCAGGAACAGCAGTACACTTTGACTCTATGCTCAGGACCTCGTTATCTATCCTGAAATTGCCCAGTTCATCCTTTTCGGGCAGCTGCTTGTCAACGGTGATAGTGACTTTAAGTCCGCTGAGGTCAATATTGCCCTCCTTGGAGTAATACTCGGTCTTTTTCGGCTTTCCGTCGAGAGATATAGTCATCTTCTTATAGAGCGCGTACACGGAGATATCCTCGGTCACCGTCTCGGGATATGAGCTCCACGAGCTGAAGCCTATCTGAGTATAGACGTCGAGGTGCTTCTCAAGAACAGACGTATCTACGGTATTAAGGTCGAGCGGAGCACCGTCGCTGACGTTCAAAGTTGCCATAACATTGCCGTCAAAATCGTAGACCGTCACCGTATGTGCAGCGGTATCCTCGGCATTAGCCGTACCGTAAGCTCCCGCGGAGCACATAACAGCCGCAGCGAGGAGCGCGGAGAGCGCTTGCTTCTTATTCATTGTCTATCTCCTTCCTGCCTCTGAAAAAGAAAAGGCGGCAGCTGTTTATCAGCTTTGACGCCAGTTCCACATATTTCTCGTAGGGAACGCTTTTACACATAAGATCCGCAGATATGAGAGTGCTTCTTGCCTCGTCATATTCAAGGACAGCATAAATGACTATCCTGTCGCAGGGCTCATTTTCGGCGAGCGCAAGAGCCTCCTCGCGGTATTCCTCTATTCTTTCATCGACCAAGTATGGCTGAATAAAGGCGATAAAATGTGAGTCCTCATACAGCGCGGTATCCCTGTGCAGACCGTCTGAGCCTATACTATTTATCGGATCTGTTCTCATCGGTGTCCTGCACTCCTTTAAACCTGTTTACGCGGTACTTGTATGTCAGATAACCCGTTAACGCCGATACAGCTACAAATATCACCACACACAGCAGTACCACGAGCCACGTCGGCAGGGGAGAGCCACTGAGCGCGTTAATTGTCTGTGAGGTCATAAGGGTCCTCCTCGTTGGAGAGCGCGAGCTCGATGACCTTGCCGTAGAAGCCCGCGGGATTGAGCATTACCTTTTCACCGATAAGCTTAGCCTGTCCCATATCGGGAGCAAAAAGCTTGAGGTCCATGAGGTCGTTTTTCACGTCGAGACAGCGTATATGCGTATATACTCCGTTATCGAGCTCGATGTACTCTATTTTTATCTCCTGCTCATATTTGAGCCTTGCGAAATATCGCAGAGCCGCGAGCACGAGCTTGTCACGGTAAGCCTTGGGAGCAAAGGTCTTGAGCTCCTTGGCGCAGACAGTTCCCTTCGGCTGGAGCACATAGCAGCTAACTCCCTTGTCGTCCTGCTCCTCGGTAATGAGCCCGTTGGTGAGCAGATAGTCGATAGAGTCCTGATAGTAGAAGTAGTTTATCACACCCGTATTGATGATGATATCGTACAGGTGCTCGACGCTGACAGGCTTGCCTATCTTGTAGAGCAGATAGCAGATAAGGATATTCAGCGTAGGAACGTCCTTTATCTCGGTGTCAGCCATTTCCGACATTTTGAAAATGTTTTCGTCGTGCATTGTATCACCTCAACAGAAGCTCGGGTAATCGAGCATATTCGAGAGAAGTGCTATATTCACAGCGGCTTCCACACACGGAACGACCTTGGGAACGATACAGGTATCGCCGAGACCGCCGCTGCCTTCGTTCTGAACGGGCTTGAAGGCTACGTTCAGGGTTATCGGCATACCCGAGGAAATACCTCCGAGGATACCGCCGTGATTATTGGTGCGTGTCAGCATACGACCATGCTCGTCAACGTAGAAATCATCGCTGCTCTGACTTCCCACCATTTTCGCCGTACTGAAGCCCGCTCCGAATTCGAGGCCCTTAACAGACGGGATACCGAAAATGAGTTGAGCGATGTTGTTCTCGAGGCCGTCGAATATCGGCGAGCCAACGCCCGCGGGGACATTCACAGCGGCGCATTCGATAATACCGCCGAGAGATTCGCCTGCTTCCTTAGCTTTTGCAATGTCCTCGAGCATAAGCCAGCCCTTGCGGTCGTTGATTACGGGAAAGTCCTTATATCTCACGCTTACGACGGCGTCGCGGTCGAGCTTGACCCTGTCATAGGGGTTGTCCTTGATGTTGTGTATCTGCGCAATGTGAGCTCCCGTGAAGATACCGCGGCGCTCCAGTATCTGAGCGCAAACAGCACCCGCGAAGCAGAGCGGAGCAGTCAGCTTTTCGGCGCGCGAGCTCCTGTCCATAACATCATTGTAGCCGCGGAAGCGTACAGCTCCCGTATAATCTGCATTTCCCACGCGAGTATTGGCTGAGAGCTCATTCCTGCGCTCCTCACGTGGACGCCTGTCAACATTCTGGATAAATGCACACAGCGGACCGCCGGAAGTACGGTCGCCCGAAACGCCCGACATAATACGGGGGAGGGGAGTTCTGCGCGTATTCTCGTCCTTGTAGGAATTGGGCGTTCTCCTGTCCATATAGCGGCGTATCTCGTCAGAGTCAATGAACTCGCCCGCAGGCAGACCGTCTATCGTTACACCTATAGCAGCACCCTCGGCTTCGCCGAAGAATGATATGGAGATCCTGTTATTCCAGATCGATGACATTTGCAATACCTCCAAGTAAAGTGTAATCTCTGAAGAAGTCGGGATAGGATTTTTCAGCCGCCTCCGCACCGCGGATAATGACGTCGCCCGTAGCTCCGAGAGCCGCTATAGCCGCCGCCATAACGATTCTGTGGTCGCCGAAGCTGTTGACCTCGCCGCCGTGCAGTCTTCCGTTCGGCTCTATGATAAGACCGTCTGAGGTCACTGTGACGTTTCCGCCGAGCCGTCCGAGCATATCAGCACACGCAGCAAGACGGTCGCTCTCCTTGATACGAAGCCTCTCAGCGTTGTATATGACAGACTTCTGCTTGCCGTAAGCTCCGAGCACTGAAAGAATCGGAACAAGGTCGGGAATATCCGAGCAGTCCTCGTTAAATCCGATGATTTCAGCATTTTTCGTTGATTTTATAATAATGTCTTCTATTTTCTTATCGCCCTGAACGCTGTCAGATACAAGATTATTGATGTTGACAGCCGAGCCAATAGCATTCGCGACATAGAAAAACGCAGCCTGCGAATAGTCTCCCTCGACCTTTTCGTCATGCGGGACATATTTCTGTCTGCCCTTGACAGTGAAGCCGTTCTCAGTCTCGTTTATAACAATGCCGAATCGCCTGAGTATATCGAGAGTTATATCCACGTAGGGACGTGATTCAAGATGAGATGTGAGAACAATTTCGGAATCGCCCTCACACAGCGGAAGAGCAAAGAGCAGTCCCGTGATAAACTGTGAGGATACATTGCCCTCGACTTCAAATCTGCCGCCTGTGAGCCTGCCGCATATCTCATAAGGCATAGTCTCGGTAACAAAGCGCACGCCATTCTTGCTGAGTTCGCGCTTGTAGATGTCGATAGGACGCTCGGGGAGCCTGCCTCTGCCGTGAAAAACAGAATCAACTCCGAGAGCTGCGGCGATCGGAATCACGAATCGAAGTGTGGAACCGCTCTCATTGCAGTCAATATCGGCATTGGCAGGGGACTCGGAGATGCCGTGCACAGTTATATCAGTACCATCAACTTCAAACGACGCACCGAGAGCAGTCATAGCATTAATTGTAGCTTCAATATCCTTGGAAAAGGTAACTCCGCTGATATGCGAAACTCCATCAGCAAGTGCAGCACAAATAAGAGCGCGGTGAGCACAGCTCTTTGAAGCGGGAATATCAACGCTGCCCGCGAGCTTTGAGGGACTTATACGAATATCCATAGCATACCCCCACAAATCAGGATTTTCCGACCATAAAGGCAGAATAATGTGATAAAACGATATTAAGAGATATAATTGTCAGTTTATGGTATGATTTCACAACAGATTCCGCCTTTCACATAAAAACACTGCTCATCCATATAAAGCAACGGTCTGTAATTCGCACATATCAGGCGCAGAAACAGACGATTTGAATACAAAAAAAATACAGCAATACTTCATTTAATTATATCATATTAAACGGACTTTGTCAAGGAATGTGCGCAAATTCTCGTTAAAACCAAAGCCCGATGACAACATATCAAAACTTCACGATACGATACAGGATAAGCACTTGCATTATACAGAAAAAAATGATAGAATGATACTATAGAAAGCGACGGATAAAGTTGCACCAAATCAAAGTTTGGTGCAAATTTAATGGAGATTACAGAGGATGCAAATATGGAACGAATAATTACTATAGACCTGAAGGATTACGACGAAGCTATGCCAAGGTTCAGGCGCCCGTCCGTGAGAGCCGTTATTACGAGGGATTCAAAGGTAGCTATGGTCTACAGCGCCAAGTACGACTACTACAAATTTGCCGGCGGCGGTATCGAGAATAACGAATCACACATTCAGACGCTGATACGTGAGGTCAGCGAAGAAATCGGACTGCACATCAAACCGGAATCTGTCACGGAGCTCGGTTCAGTCCTGCGCGTGCAGCGGAGCCTTGTAAACGCAAACGAGATATTCGAGCAGGAAAACTTCTATTATATTTGCTCTGTCGATGAAGCTGTCGGTGAGCAGTCACTTGATGAATATGAATCCGAGGAAGGTTTCAGGCTCGAATATGTGGAACCGCATAAAGCCATCGAGGTCAACCGCACACATGACCACGGCGGCTACGATGCTATGCTCATCGAGCGCGAAGCTCTTGTGCTCGAATACTTACTTGATAAGAGGATTTTATGAAAAATTATAACAATAGCGACAATCCCGAATTCCTGAACGATTACCTTGTACATATCAAGGTCGTGAAAATGCTCTCTGAGCGCACGATACAGGAATATTACCTCGACACAAGGCTGTTTCTGAAATACTATTACAACCTCAAAAACGACAATGTTGAAAACATTGAAGATGTTGATATTTCAGGAATGACAACTGACGATTTGAAGAAGATAACGCTTACGGACATATACAATTTCATTTTCTATACAGCCGATGAGCGCCACAACGCCGACAAAGCCCGATACCGCAAGCTTTCGGCTTTGCGAAGCTTTTTCAAGTATCTTACCAAGTCCACGCACATTCTTCCCGAAGACCCGACAAAGGATATCGAAGTCCCCGTCCCCAAGCAGGCTCTGCCGAAATTCCTTTCGCTCAACGACAGTCTGAGGCTGCTCTCTTCCGCTGACAGTACGGATTCCAAGCGTGACTACTGCATACTTACGCTGTTTCTCAACTGCGGAATGCGACTCAGCGAGCTTGTTGGCATAGATGTCAGGGATATCGACTTCACCGAAAAGCGGCTGAAAGTCTACGGTAAGGGCAACAAGGAGCGCATGGTCTACCTCAATTCAGCGTGCATTGAAGCTCTGAACAGCTATCTTGAGGACAGGTCAGCCAACAAGAAAGCCGAAGCCGAACCTGCGCTCTTTATAAGCAATCAGAACAAGCGCATCTCAAAGCGCCGTGTACAGCAGATTGTTGAAAACTCGCTGAAAGAAGCGGGACTTGACGGCAAAGGCATAACCACGCACAAACTCCGTCACACCGCCGCAACGCTGATGTACCAGTATGGCGATGCCGATGTTCTGACGCTGAAGGAGCTCCTCGGACACGCGAGCGTTTCCACAACGGAGATATACACCCACCTCAGCGACGACAATGTAAGAAGTGCAGTCGAGAGCAACCCGCTTGCAAATGTGAAGTCCGACAAGAGCCGCAAAAAATAGGGGACTCCCCTCTCCCCTCGCCTGCCTCGGACAGCCATTGACAAATCACGCAAAATCAGTATAATAATATTATCATAAACGTTTGGAGGTCATACTATGAGCGATATTATTGAAAATAACAACGAGGAACTCGAAGACGATGAGAACTATATAACCCTCACCGATGACGACGGCAATGATGTCTCTTTCGAGATAATCGGCTCTGTAGAGTATTCGGAGCGCATTTTCCTTGTGGCTATCCCCTTTGATGAAGAAGACGAGGATTTAGTCATTATTGAGGTCATCGAGGGCGATGATGAGGACTCCGAGGAGTTCATAGCTGTTGAAGATGAAGCTCTTGCAACGGCAGTATATGAAGAATTCAAGAAAAATTACGAGGGCGAATACGAATTTGAATAAAAAAGTAACCGCAGGTCATTGTGACCTGCGGTTTTTCTTTACTTTGAATCAGCTTTCAAGCTTGAGCTTGAACGGTGCATAACGTCTGTACGCCGACTTGTTCTTATCAAGCGAGAGCGCTTCTGCCTTTTCTTCGAGGTAGTCCTTGAAATCTCCGGAATATCTCAATGACTGGAGATAGCTGATATAATCCTCGCTCCAGTAGTCGTCCTCGGTCATACGCTCGTGAAGGTCGCCGCGGATAACGACATAGATAGTGCTTTCGTCGTAGTCATAAACAGTAGCCTTGCCAAGAGTAAGCTCATTGAATACGAACTCCTTGAACTTGTACTCTGCGTCCTCGGTATCTGCCGTCGTTGTCTCCGTATTGTCAGAGCTGTTCGCGGAAGCCGTAGTTGTTGTGTTCCTCTGAATAATATTCTCGCCGTCGAACTTGTCTGTTGTTGTCGTAGTGGACTCGGCAGACTCTGTAGTAGTCTCAACGGTAGTGGTCGTAGTCTCCTCTTCAACAGTAGGCTGAGCAAGGGTAGTCGTCTGTGCCTCAACATACTCATCGTAAGCCGTCTGCACATTGTTGA
>CAMHBN010000075.1 GCA_946183385.1 uncultured Ruminococcus sp. | reverse complement strand
GCGAGGTAATGAGCATCGGCAAGACCTACAAGGAGGCTTTCCAGAAGGCTATCCGCTCGCTCGAAAAGGACAGATACGGTCTCGGCTTTGCCAAGAATTTCCACGAGATGACAAAGGAACAGCTCCTCAACGAGCTGAAATATCCCACCAGCGAGAGACAGTTCGTTATGTACGAGGCTCTCCGCAAGGGAGCTACTGTGGACGAGCTCCACGAGCTGACCAAGATAAAGAAGTATTTCATCGAGCAGATGAAGGAGCTCGTTGACGAGGAGGAGGCTCTCCTCGCGAACAAGGGCGCAGTTCCCGCAAAGGACGTGCTCAGGCAGGCTAAGCTCGACGGCTTCAGCGACCGCTACCTCAGCTCTCTCCTTGAAGTGACAGAGGAGGAGATACGCAACGCTCGTATCGGCTTCGGTATCAAGGAGGCTTGGGAGGGCGTTCACGTAAGCGGCACACAGAACGCGGCTTACTACTACTCGACCTACCACCTCGACGAGGACAAGAGCCCCGTAAATACCGACAAGCCCAAGATAATGATCCTCGGCGGCGGTCCTAACAGGATCGGTCAGGGCATCGAATTCGACTACTGCTGCGTTCACGCGGCTCTCGCGCTGAAAAAGCTCGGCTTTGAGTCCATTATCGTAAACTGCAACCCCGAGACAGTCTCCACTGACTACGATACATCCGATAAGCTCTACTTCGAGCCCCTCACCCTCGAAGATGTGCTCTCCATCCACGAGAAGGAGAAGCCCGTCGGCGTTATCGCGCAGTTCGGCGGTCAGACTCCGCTCAACCTCGCGGGCGACCTCAAAAAGTACGGCGTGAATATCCTCGGTACTACTCCCGAGACTATCGACCTCGCTGAGGACAGAGACCACTTCCGCGCTATGATGGACAAGCTCGGCATTCCCATGCCCGAGGCGGGTATGGCTGTAAACGCTGACGAGGCTATCGAGATAGCAAACCGTATCGGCTACCCCGTAATGGTTCGTCCTTCCTACGTTCTCGGCGGACGCGGCATGGAGGTAGTTCACGACGACGAGATGATGAAGATATACATGGACGCGGCAGTCGGCGTAACTCCCGACAGACCTATCCTCATCGACCGCTTCCTCAACCACGCTACAGAGTGCGAGGCTGACGCTATCTCCGACGGCACACACTGCTTCGTTCCCGCTGTTATGGAGCATATCGAGCTCGCAGGCGTGCACTCGGGCGACTCGGCTTGCATACTCCCGTCGAAGAACCTCACGGAGAAGCAGGTCGCTACTATCAAGGAGTACACCAAGAAGATAGCGGTAGAGATGAACGTGTGCGGACTTATGAATATGCAGTACGCCATCGAGGGCGATACTGTCTACGTGCTCGAGGCTAATCCGCGTGCTTCGCGTACAGTTCCGCTCGTATCCAAGGTCTGCGATATTAATATGGTCAAGATAGCTACGGACATCATCACGTCCTCCATCACGGGCAGACCTTCTCCCGTGCCCGAGCTCAAGGACCGCAAGATAAACCACTACGGCGTAAAGGAAGCCGTTTTCCCGTTCAATATGTTCCAGGAGGTAGACCCCGTCCTCGGACCCGAGATGCGCTCCACAGGAGAGGTCCTCGGTATCGCGAAGTCGTTCGGCGAGGCTTACTACAAGGCTCAGGAGGCTACCAAGAACCCGCTCCCCGAGGAGGGCACGGTTCTCCTCTCGGTATGCGAGCGCGATAAGCCCGAGCTCCTCGAAATTGCGAAGGGCTTCCACGAGATTGGCTTCAATATCCTCGCAACAGGCAAGAGCTACGAGATGATAAAGGAAGCGGGCATTCCCTGCAAGCGTATCTTCAAGATATACGAGGGACGTCCGAACATCGCCGACGAGATTGCAAACGGCGAGATACAGCTCATTATCAATACTCCCGCAGGCAAGACCAGCATCTACGACGACAGCTATATCCGCAAGGCTGCCATCAAGCACCGCGTAAGCTACATCACGACTATGGCGGCGGCTAAGGCAAGCGTTGAGGGTATCAAGGCTAAGAAGCTCAACAAGTGCCTTGAGGTCAAGTCGCTTCAGGCACATCACGGCGACATAGAATAAGCGGGGAGTCCCCGCGGGCGGTTTCGCGGCAAAGCTTTCCCGAAACGGAAGCTCCCTCCGCGGAACACACCTCATATAGAAGATGAAAAAAGCTATAGTTTTAGCTGTCGGAGTGCTTGCGGCTCTGCTGCTGAGTGGCTGCTCGGCAGTGTATGATACCTACACCGACAGTGAAAAAGCGGACGTTCTGAAAATTGCGGGCTTTACGTTCGGGCTCGCCGACAGCGGCAGGATAAGCACCGACGGCAGCGTTACCGAGCGCAATATCGGCAGCTACACCGATAACGGAAAAATCGCCGCCATTTTCAGCGACGGCTATTACACCAACACTACCGTACTGCTCGACAATGACACGGTGCTCATAGAGCGCGATGTCATATTTCAGAGCGCCAAGGGCTATGTCGTGACGAGGAACGGTAAAAGCCTCGACAGCCCGACAACGCTCACCGTCCCGCTCGGCTACGACGGGAACAGGGTCACTGTCACAGGCGAAGTTGATTTCGGCTGCGACGGCGTAAAGGTGTACAGCTACTCCGCAGGATTATAAAGACAGAGAGGACCGATTTTCGGTCCTCTTTTTTTGGCGGTACGGAGCGGGCGGCGGGACGCCGCCCCTACATAGTGCTTTGGGGAGTTTTTGTGTTAAACGGACGCCCGATGGGCGTCCCTACAAAGCTAACGGCTAATGGCTGACAGCTGACGGCTCAAACAAAAAAATCCCCTGTGTTGTGAGATACACAGGGGCGTTTTTATTTATGGTATAAAGGCTTAGTCAGCAGCGTTGAGCTTCTTGGCAAGCTGAGACTTCTTTCTTGCAGCCTTGTTCTTGTGCATAAGACCGTGTGCGCAAGCCTGATCTACCTTCTTGATAGCAACTCTTACAGCCTCTGCCTTGTCAGCAGCACCTGTTGAGCAAGCAATGTCAGCCTTCTTGATAACAGTCTTGAGATTGCTCTTTCTTGCCTTGTTGGCAGCAGCCTTTGTAGCGTTAACCTTTACTCTCTTCTTTGCAGATTTAATGTTCGGCATTTTGTTTACACCTCCTGTAGTGTGTCCGCGGATAAAACCGCGTTCTATTTCATATAATAAGCATACGATAGCGTATGCGCGGGGACTGCAACGCACAGCTCCCCTACTGAGACAGTAAATATTATACCATTTCCGCTCGGAAAAAGCAATAGGCAAATTGGAGCAATACGCAGACAATTCACATTGATTTCAGAGCAATATGCACAACTTTCGGGAGGTACAGCATGGATTTCAGATCAGATCTCGCCGTAGAGCAGATACAGACGGACGATATTCCCACAGGAGTGACCGTCACCAGCCGAGGGAAAGCCTTCGGTATCACGGAGATTGTCATCTCCGACGACAGCTGCCGCGAGACGCTCGGCAAGGGTCGGGGCAGGTACATCACCCTTGAAAGCGGCGAGCTCAGCCGCTTCTCGGACGGCTACGAGGATATGGCGGAGGAGCTCGCTGAGGAGCTCCGAGCGCTGATACCCGACGGCGAGGTGCTGGTGGTAGGGCTCGGCAACCGCGATATCACACCCGATGCGATAGGTCCGCGCATAGCCGAGAAGGTGCTCGCGACCCGTCACCTGCGCGACGAGCTCTCGGACGAGGAGGCGGGCTTTCTCACCGACCTGCGGCGCGTGAGCTCAGTTGCGGGCGGAGTTATGGGACAGACGGGCATTGAGACAGCCGAGCTCATACGCGCGATATGCGCCGAGATAAAGCCCGCCGCGGTCATCGCCGCGGACGCTCTCGCCTGCTCGGATGTGAGCCGCCTCGGCACGACGATACAGATATGCGACAGCGGCATCTCCCCCGGCAGCGGCGTAGCCAACGCGCGGCGCGAGCTCTCGCGGGCACAGCTCGGCGTGCCCGTCATAGCGGTGGGAGTGCCCACGGTGGTGGATATGCACACGATAGTACGCAGCCTCACGGGTGCTGACATAGATGCCGAGCTCCCGAATATGCTCGTAACACCGCGCGATATCGACCGCCTGACCGAGCGAGCCTCCCAGCTGATAGCCTTCGGTATCAACCTCGCGCTCCAGCCGACGCTGACTTTCTCGGACGTGCAGGCTCTGTTCTGAGACACTATATTTAGTTGCACGCCGTTTTTTTCACAATATATATTGACAATTTTCCGCAAAATGATATAATTAATGTAAATACAATAACCGCCGTCAGGCGGTTATTGCCTCGATCTTCGTTCGAGGAGCGCAAATTCTTTATAAAATGGGGAATTTGCGCATTGCATTAATTGATGTCAAGCTCATTTTGCCCTAAAGGGCAAAACAAATCACAAGAAAATTATAAATATTGTTTTTCTTGTGATTTGACAATTAAAAATTGGCTTTTCAAACCATTATAAAGCCAATTCTTAATTGTTGAACAGACATTAATTAATATGGCGTTATGCTAAGTCTATTCAGGAGGTGAACACACTATGCAGGCAGGCGTTTCCACGGCGTGCCTATATCCCGAGCTGCTCGAGGAGAGCATCTACAAGCTTGCCGTAAACGGTGTGTCGAACCTCGAAATATTCGTCAATACCCATTCAGAGGTAAAAAAGAGCTACGCCCACAGCGTCGCGAACCTGCTCAGGCGCTTCGACGTGCGCTGCTGTGCGCTCCACCCGTTTACCTGCGAGATAGAACAGCTGATGTTCTTCTCCGACTACGAGCGCCGCTTCGAGGACGCCCTCGAGTACCACAAGCTCTATTTCCGCTTTATGAATATTGTCGGAGCCGACATCTTCGTGCTCCACGGCGGCAAGGCTAATCAGCCTGCGGAGCTCTTCTGTGAGCGCTACTCGCGGCTGTACAGGCTGGGGCAGGAATTCGGCGTGAAGGTCGCGCTCGAAAACGTCTCGCGCTGTCGGAGCGGCTCGTCCGCGTTCGTGCGCGAGGTCGCGGGAATGCTCGGAGACGAGTTCGCCTTCGTCCTCGACACCAAGCAGGCGATACGCGCCAAGGAAAACCCCTTCGCCTTCCTCGACGCGGCAGGGAGCCGCACCGAGCACGTACATATCAGCGACAACGGTGAGCTCGGCGACTGCCTCCTGATCGGCAGGGGCAGGTTCAGGTTCAGGCAGTTCTTTGACAAGCTCAGCGCCCTCAACCCGAACGCGAACGTTATCCTCGAGCTGTACAGAAGCGGCTTCGGAGGCATAAGCGACCTTATTTCAAGCTATAACGTACTTGTGAATATGACAGAGCAATACGAAAAGGAGGCAGAAAAATGAAGTGTCCGTACTGTAGTTTCCCCGATTCAAAGGTTATCGACTCGCGCCCCAAGGACGACAAGATCAAGCGCAGGAGAGAATGTATCCACTGCGGTGCAAGGTTCACGACCTTCGAGGACGTGGAAAAGCCGCTCCTGATGGTCGAGAAGCGGAGCGGAAGCTATGAGGCGTTCGACCGCCAGAAGCTGATAAGAGGCGTTTACAGCGCTATCGGCAAGCGTCCCATCAATATAACCGTCGTCAACGAGATAGCCGACTACGTCGAGAACTACTTCGCGAACGCTCTCAAGAGCGTTGCGCGCTCGAAGGAGATAGGCGAGCTCGTGCTCGACCGCCTGCGCGAGATAGACCCCATCGCCTACATAAGATTTGCCTCGGTATACGAGGACTTCACCGATATAAACAGCTTCATCGAGATAATCAACGAGGTGGAGCGCAAAAAGAAAGAGGAGAATAATGGATAGCATCTTTGAGAAATTCAACGACGAAGAGGAGCAGATGAAATTCGGCGAGGATATGCGCAAATACGAGCTTTTTGCCGTGGTCGCATACATCGTGCCGATACTTTTCTTCCTGCCGATAGCTGTTGACAAGGAGTCGGACTTCTGCAAGTTCCACTCGAATCAGGCTCTGTGCTGGCTCATCGTGTTCGCGGTCGTCGAGACATTCAGCGGCATACTTGGCAGTATCACGCTGCTTTTTAGTTTGTTCGCCGCCATCATCAACTTAGCGCTCATTCTGTGTATTGCGTTCCTCGCTCTCGGAGCATACAAGGGCTACGCGATAAAGATACCCGTGCTCGGCGACATCATCAAGCCGTTTAAATAATGCAGGGGCGGATATAATCCGCCCGACGATACACCTATAAACTCGCGGCAATAAAACGTAGGGACGCGCATTGCGCGCCCGCAATTACAAAACGTCGGTCGATTCGTGCTATTAGCGGACGACCGATGGTCGTCCCTACAATATGTTACAGGTCAATCATCACGCCACCGCCAGCCTCAGACTTCCGCCGTCCTCGCTGTAGACCATCGAGGCTATTGCCGTATCGTCGCAGACAAGCAGTTCCGCAAGCATTTTTCTGCTCCCGGGACTGTAGTTTTTTACGTCGTACACGTAAAGCTGCGCGTTCCGCCCCGCATACTCGCGGAGCGGCAGTCCCTGCTTATCCTGAAGCTGTGCGTACTGCTCGTAGCCGTCCGAAAAATCGGAGGGGATAACGATGTTCTTCTCGGCTATCTCCTCGACCTCCCAGCCGTGAGAGGCAAAGTAGTCGATGCGCCTGCCCGCCGTGGAGGCGTCAACATTGGCGCTTGCGGGCACGTCCGAGGGCTTGTTGTCGGGGAAGATGAGTATTATCACCGCGAGCGCTATTGCCGCGGAAATAAGAATGTACATGGTTTTCTTTGACATTGTGTGACCTCCGATTTCTGAGCCTTTAGCTATTAATAAGTATTCGCACAATGTGACAATTTATACCACAGGAGGTAAAAATGCCGCTGATAAGACTTGACAGGTTCATCTCCGAGCGCGGGGAGTTCACCCGCAGCAGGATAAAGGAGCTCGCCGCAAAGGGACAGATACGCGTGAACGGAGCTGTCGTGAAGAAGTCCGACACCAAGATAGACCCCGACTGCGACGAGGTGGAGGTGCAGGGAAGCAGGCTGTCTGCCGAGCGCCACAGGTACATACTTCTCAATAAGCCCGCGGGATATGTGAGCTCCACAGAGGAGCACGACGGACCTTCTGTCATGGAGCTCGTCCCGCCGGAAATGCGGACGAAGAATATGTTTCCAGCGGGGCGTCTCGACAAGGATTCGCTCGGCGCTCTGATGCTCACGGACGACGGAGAACTCGCCCATCGTATGCTGTCTCCGAGGAAACACATACCCAAAATTTACATTGTGAAACTTGCCCACCCGTTCCAAAGTAAATATGTTGATTTATTTTCAGAGGGCATAACATTGTCAGATGGTTATCAATGTCTGCCCGCAAAGGTGAGCTCTGTTGAAAGCTCCGAAACACTGGCTTTCATAGAGCTGAGCGAGGGAAAATACCATCAGGTGAAACGAATGTTCGCAGCTGTTGAAAACCACGTCGAAGTGCTTATGAGAGTTTCCGTCGGAGGGCTCGTTCTTCCCGAAAAACTGAGCTTTGGAGAGAGTATGGAATTATTGCACAAAGATGTTGAAAACTTGTTCAAGCCCCCCGATTTCAATGCTTTTTGCAGGGAATTTTCGGGCGTTTTTTCGGCAATTCTAATAAACATATAAATGTAACTTTGTCAATTTAGCACCTTGAAAAAATTAACGAAGAATGGTATTATATTAATATAGCTGATAATGTGTAGTCAGCAAGAAAATTTGAACTGGAGGACTGGATTAAATGGCAGGCTTAACACTCAAGGGCATTTATAAGAAATATCCGGGCGGCGTTGTTGCTGTATCGGATGTTAATTTAGAGATAAGGGATAAGGAATTCATCGTTCTGGTTGGACCTTCCGGCTGCGGTAAGTCAACAACTCTCAGAATGATCGCAGGTCTCGAAGAGATCTCCGAGGGCGAGCTCTATATCGGCGACCGCCTCGTAAACGACATCGCTCCCAAGGACAGAGATATAGCAATGGTTTTCCAGAACTACGCTCTGTATCCTCACATGACAGTTTTCGATAACATGGCTTTCGGACTCAAGCTCCGTAAAGTCCCCAAGGACGAGATCGAGAGAAAGGTAAACGAGGCTGCTAAGATCCTCGACCTTACAC
>CAMHBN010000074.1 GCA_946183385.1 uncultured Ruminococcus sp. | reverse complement strand
CGCGGAGAGCGCTCTCTGGCCATGTCGGGAATATCTCGCTCGAAGCCACGTTCTTGATGTAGGACGCGAAGTCGAGCGTGACGTTCGGTGCGGGAGAGTCCGGTGCTCCGAGGTGTACCGTTATCGTCTCGGGTATGAATGGTGTGCCTGTAAGCATAAGTACCTCCTCAGCTGTCCGCCGTGTCGCCGAAGTCGGGCTCCTGATTGAAGTAGGTCAGCGTCTCGTCGCCCGCCCTCATCATCAGCGGGACGGGTATCATGCTGAAATTCTGCACGGACGTAATACCGTCGAACACAGGCACATCCACGCTGCGCGCGTTGAAGTAGCCGCTCGCGGTGACGCTGACATCGAAGAGATTGTACGGGCGCTTTACTGCGTCCGGAGCCTGCGAGTGTACGATATCGGGCGCGGGAACGGCAAATTTCTCGGTAGTGCCGCTGGAATTGGTCAGCCCCTCCGCTAAGATAAGGCGGCTGCCGTTCACTATCGCTGTGACCATAACGGTCGCGCCCTCGATAGGGGTAGCCTCGTCGCCTGCGCGGACATTCACGAGAATGTAGCCCTTGCCGCTTCCGAGGCTCTCCTCCGAGACATACTGCGGCGGGGTATCGTAGCCGCTGTCCGTCGAGAAGCTGCCGTCACCGAGGACAGAGAGGTCGGGCTCGGGATAGCGGTTGTTGTACTCGGTCTCTGCGTCCTCGTTCTCCTCCTCCGTGTAGTCCGAGTAGGACGTATCATCGGGAGCGTCCTCGTCCATGCCGAAGACCTCCTCGTCCTCGGGAGAGGCAGTCTCCTCGGCGGGGAGCTCCTCCTGCGGCTCGTCGTGCGGTGTCTCGTCCTGCGGCTCGTCTGCGGGACAGCGCTTGCAGTAGAGCTTCATAAGCTCCTTTTTGTATCGCTCGGACTGAGCGCTGAGTTCATTCAGTTCCATATTATCGCCTCCATGATGTGCTGGTCAATAATATGAGGCAGTTCGGGGAAATATGACAAATTACACTGCTTCCGCTCATTGAGCTTTTGTCCAATTATGAGAGGTTCGATTTGTCTAATCGTACAATCTTTCACTGAAACTCTTTAATTTTTGTTACATATATGCTATAATGTATATGGTTAATTATACTCTTTTCAGCACTATCGCGAGTGGCAGGAGGGAAGACTATGCGCGAAAATTCGTTCCGAAGAATTATTCAAAACTTTATAATAAACATGGAAGAAGTACCTAACACCCTCACTCCCGAGATACGTTTCGCTATGACCGAACCGTGCGTCTTCCTCAGGATAGGCAAGGTATTTGCCGATTTCTATGAGTCTCCGAGCGCTGTTCAGGCGAACAGGTTTGAGCGCTATCAGATGTACGACTGCGGCGAGTCGAACGAAGAAGCTCCCATTACCTACGTCAAGGAGACAAGGGTCGGCACGAAGATAATCTACCACGTTTTCCCGATAGTTGCGGAAGAGCCGTGGGACGCCACCGAGCTCGAACGTATAGACGTGCTCCTGAGGATGCTGTTCGTATTCAACGGCAGAAGCAGGCTCATGATGACGAACTACAACCTCACCTTCTACGATCAGGATCTACAGGTCTACAACCTCAAATTCATGTTCAAAACATGGGCTGAATTCATAGGGAAAGGCATTATAACCCAGTATACCGCGATGTATATCAACCTCAAGCACTTCTCCGCGGTAAACCTCCAGCTCGGACACCATACAGGCACGCAGGTAATGAAACGGTTCATCATGCAGCTGTCTGATGTTGCAGGCGAAGACGGAGTCGTGGCACGTATCGGCGGCGATAACTTCGCTGTCCTGTGCAAGCAGGAAAGAACAACTGATGTAATGGAAGCACTCGCGGGTACCGCCGTGACATACGACGATAAAACCGGCGACCGTATTCTCATTTGCGCTTATGCGGGCGTTTACGTCATCGACGGCAGTATATCCGTTCAGACTCCCGAGAATATCATGGACAGGATAAGTGTAGCCATAGCTGCCGCAAAGGCTCGCACCAAGCACGATTACGCCTTCTTCAACGCCGAGATGATGGAGAAGCACAAGCAGCAGCTTATGATCGGCTCGCTGTTCCCGAGCGCGCTCGAAAACGAGGAATTCCTCGTGTACTACCAGCCCAAGGTCTCGACCGACACCTACCAGCTCGTCGGCGCGGAGGCTCTGTGCCGCTGGAAGCACGACGGCAGGCTCGTCCCGCCCATGGAGTTCATACCCGTGCTTGAACGCGGTATGGATGTATGCAAGCTCGACTTCTATATGCTCGACCATGTCTGCCGCGACATAAGGCGCTGGCTCGACGAGGGCAAAAACGCAGTAAAGATATCGGTAAACCTGTCGAGGCGACACCTCTCGGATATGGACCTGCTCCAGCACATCGTCGAGATAATCGACAGGAACAACGTTCCGCATGACTATATCGAGATAGAGCTCACCGAGACCACCACCGACGTCGAGTTCAAGGACCTCCGCCGAGTGCTCAGCGGCTTGCAGGAGACAGGCATTTCCACCTCTGTCGATGACTTCGGAATGGGCTATTCCTCACTTACCCTTATCAAGGATCTCCCGTGGGACGTCCTCAAGATAGACAAGAGCCTGCTGCCCGAGGCGATAAACTCCGATAAGAAGAAGGAGGCTATCCTCAAATACGTTATCGGTATGTCAAGCGATATAGGACTCGAATGTGTAGCCGAGGGCGTCGAGACAAAGGAACAGGAAGAGCTCCTGAAAGCGACCTCATGCAACATCATTCAGGGCTTCTATTTCGACAGACCGCTGCCCGTGAACGAGTTTGAGACACGTCTTGACAACTACGACTACAAAAAAGACTGATACAAGAAAAAAGCCGAGGCTCAGCCTCGGCTTTTCTTTTTCGCATTCTTCTTGCATATCTTTTCGGAATTGACAATGAGTATGTCGTGCTCCTTCGTTATGATATCGTCTGTCGGAATAACTGTAAGTCCGCTGCGAAGGAGAATGAATATCTGCATATCGTAGTCGCTCTTCAGCTCCACGATACTGCGCCCGAGGAACTCGCTTCCCTCCTCGATGAGTATCTCCCCCACCTCGCTGATATCGTGGAGCTTTACGTCCGAGTGCGAACGCCTGCTGTACTGCTCGACGAAGCCCGCGCTTATGATACCTGTGGGGATGGCTACTACTCCGACGCCGAGGAAGGCTATACATATAGCCATTATGCGCCCGACTATCGTCACGGGGTAGATGTCGCCGTAGCCGACTGTCAGCAGCGTTGAAACGCTCCACCATATTCCCGAGAAAGCATTGCTGAACGCCTCCGGCTGGGCTTCGTGCTCGGCGCTGTACATTCCGAGCGACGAGGCGAACATCAGTATCAGCACCATAAACAGCGACGAAAGTATCTGATTCTTCTTCTCAAGCAGTACCGTCGTGATAATGTTGAACGAATCGTACACCGAGTTTATCCTGAATAAGTGGAAGATACGTCCAACCCTCAGCATCCTGAACGCGATAAATCCAGACAGATAGAAGAAAGGGAGTATCGTGCACAGGTCGATGATGCCGTCAAACGAGACGAGGAAGCGCAGTCTCGCCTTCGCGGGCGAGAGCTCGGGATAGAGCAGGTCTGCCGTCCATATACGCAGTACGTACTCGGTGCAGAACAGCACGAGCGTCACCGCCTCGATGGTGTCGAGCAGCCACATTACAGGTGCAAACGAATCGAAGGTCTGCATAAACATCGACACGATATTGATGATGATTATCATCGACAGCGCCCAGTCAAACAGGCGGCTGGTCGTTGCGCTGTCCTATCTGTATGATGTCGAATATCCTTTTCTTTACCGATTTGTATGAACCGCTCATTCACTCACCGTCCTCAGCGCGGAAGCTCCGCAAATAAAAACAGACGGACAGCTTTCCACCGTCCGTCCGCTGAATAGTATTGACTTACTTCTTGTCCTCTGCGTCCTTCTTGGACTCAGCATTCTCTTCCTCGAAGTCCTCGATAGTGAGGTCGTCAACGTCAAACTCGAGGAGCTCATTGCAGTTGGGGCAGTTTATAGAGCCCTCTTCGATCATACCCTCGTCGATGAGGATAGTATCACCGCAAGTGGGGCAGGTAACCTCATAAAGCTCATCGTCGTCCTCGTCGAAGTCGTAATCGTCATCGTCGAAGCACTCGTCGCAGTCGTCACAGCCGTCGTCGTAGAAGTCGTCCTCTACCTGACCGAGATCCTCATCGAGGATATCGCAGAGCTCTGTGAGCTCATCGACCTGTGACTGGAGGTCCTCAACGTAGAGCACGAGCTCGCTCATGACCTCAGACATCTGAGTGAGAGCCTTGCCCTCCTTAGTTGTGGTATCTATCTCGAGACCGTCGATAAGTCCCTGTAAATAAGACATCTTCTCTGTGAGCTTCATAGCAGCTCCTCCTTCCGTTATATGGGATAAGTTCAAAAATTATGCGCGGGACATATACTCGCCTGTACGAGTGTCCACCTGGATCTTCTCACCCTCGTTGATGAAGAGCGGAACCTTTATCTCAGCGCCTGTCTCAAGAGTAGCGGGCTTTGTTGCGTTTGTAGCAGTATCGCCCTTGAAGCCGGGGTCTGTCTGAGTAACAACGAGCTCAACGAAGTTGGGCGGCTCAACACCGAAAACAGTGCCCTTGTAGGAGAGGATCTTGCAGATCATCTCTTCCTTGACGAACTTGAAGCTGTCGCCGAGGATGGAAGCGCTGATCGGAACCTGCTCGTAGGTCTCCATATCCATGAAGTAGTAGAGGTCGCCGTCGTTGTAGCTGTACTGCATATCCTTTCTCTCAACGAAAGCTGTGGGGAACTTTGCTGTGGGGTTGAAAGAAGTTTCAACAACAGAACCTGTGATAACGTTCTTATACTTTGTTCTTACGAAAGCGGCGCCCTTACCGGGTTTTACGTGCTGGAACTCGATAACCTGAACAACCTGTCCGTCGAGCTCGAAAGTAACGCCGTTTCTGAAATCGCCTGCTGAAATCATTATAAATACCTCCGTATTGATTCAATATAATTATATGTAATATTTTACCACATTTTCGGGTATTTGGCAAGACCTAAAGCGATAATATTATAAAGATATTATATTTTTTGCACTTTTTGTCAGATTAATACACCCATTTTCGGTCAAAATGACAAAATCCTCGATCCTTACGCCAAATCTGCCCGCTATGTATATGCCGGGCTCGACCGTGACCACCGCTCCCTCGTTGAGGGGCTGCATATAGTTCGGCGAGGCATTGGGACGCTCGTGTATCTCGAGTCCTACGCCGTGTCCGAGTGAGTGCCCGAAGCATTCGCCGTAGCCCGCGTCGCTGATGATACTGCGCGCGATGCTGTCGAGCTCGTGCCCCGTCATACCCGCATGAGCCGCATTTATAGCCGCTGTCTGCGCCTCGAGCACGATGCTGTAGACCTTCTTCATCTCGTCGTCCGGCTCACCGACACAGACCGTGCGCGTCATATCGCTGTGGTAGCCGTTATAGACCGCACCGAAGTCGAGGAGCACGAACTCTCCCCTCTCCACCTTCTTATCCGACGGCACGCCGTGAGGCATGGAGGTGTTAGCTCCCGAAAGAGCAATGGTCTCGAAGGAGAGATCCTCCGCGCCGTACTCGAACATCAGGCGGTTGAGCTCGAGTGCTATCTGCCGCTCGGTGACGCCCTCGCGAATGAAGCCGAGTATGTCGTCGAATGCGCGCTCTGCTATAGCCTGCGCCTTCTTTATGCATTCGAGTTCGTACTCGTCCTTGACGCTCCTGAGCGCATTTATCGCGTTACTGAGCACATCTGTGTCGATGACTTCGACGTCCTTGAGCTGTGCACGTAGCGTGTGCAGTCTGCTGACGGTGAGAGTCTGCGCCTCAATTGCCATATTTGCGGCTTTGTGATCGCGGATGAGGTCGGCAAGCTGTGCATACAGCTTCTTCTGCTCGATGACCTCGGCAGATGTGACGGTCGCACGCGCCTTCTCGATGTAGCGGAAGTCGATGATGAGGTATGCCTTGTCGCGGAAGGCTATAACTGTGCCGTCCGACGACTTCATACCAGTAAAATAACGTCTGTTGATATCAGACGTTATCAGTACGCAGTCAACGCTCTCGGGGAGCTGACCGAACAATCTCTGAAATTTTGTCATATGCCGCTCCTTAAAGCTCCGCCATAGCCTGTACGGCGAGATAGTAGCTCAGGAAGCCGAGTCCGCAGATACTGCCCCTGCACACGGGAGCAATTACCGAATTGGCGCGGAAACTCTCACGCGAGTCGATGTTGCTGATGTGCACCTCGATGACGGGTATCTTTATCGCAGCGATAGCGTCGCGGATAGCGTAGCTGTAGTGTGTATACGCGCCCGCATTGATGATAACGCCGTCAAATGTCGTTCGTGCGGCGTGGAGCTTGTCAATGATAGCTCCCTCGTGGTTGGACTGGAATATCTCGCATTCAAGTCCCTCCTCCTTTGCCCTGTCGATTATGCTGCTGTTGAGCGCATCTATGCCTGTATTTCCATATATTCCCGGCTCGCGCTCACCCAGGAGGTTGAGGTTGGGACCGTGGATAACAAGAATCTTCTTTATCATGCTCAGTTCTCCTTATATGTAATTGCGTCAAGCAGGTGGTGGTCCATGGTGGAAAGACCGCCGCTGCAATATATCTTCTTCGGAATGAAGGGAGCCTCTATGGCTTTTCTAAGTTTAAGCAGGCGGTTGTCGCTCCTGCCTATCGGCATCGTGTACAGCATCTTTATCTTGAAGATGTTAGCTCCGAGGACGTCGGTGAATATCTGGTCGCCGACCGCCGCGAGCGCACGCTTGGGCAGTCCGAGCTTCATCGCCGCAAGCTTGTACCCCTTCTGGAAGGGCTTCTTGCTCTCTCTTACGCAGTCAATGCCCACGAGCTCCGAGAACAGCTTTACGCGCAGGTAGAAGTTGTTGGAGACGATTATCATTCTGATACCGTTCTCCTTCATCCGCTCTATCCACTCGATGACGCCGTCAGCGGGCTGGGGATCGTTGTGGTCGGCAAGGGTGTTGTCGATATCGAGGATAAGACCGCGTATGCCGAGCGTTGCGAGCATATCGGGTGAGATGTCGGTAACAGTGTTGAATGCTGCGGTGATACTGAAAAGCATGGTGCCCTCCTTCCATATTTTATAGTAAAAGCGGTGCGAAACGTGTCGAAAACGCTCCGTCCGCGGAAATATTCCTCAGGAAATAAAACGGGAACAGGTCAAAATGAAAAAGCGGACTTTACGCCCGCTTTTATCAACATTTTTCAGTGCAAGAGATCAATACTTGCGCTTACGAGCTGCCTCGGATTTCTTCTTACGCTTAACCGAAGGCTTTTCGTAGTGCTCTCTCTTACGAACCTCAGCAATAACGCCGTCCTTTGCGCACGCTCTCTTGAACTTCTTGAGAGCATTCTCCAGAGACTCATTCTTGCCTACACGTACTTCTGCCACTAATTTTCCCTCCCTTGTTCAGAGGTTACACACGGTAGCCCGTGCTCTATACTAACCACTCCGCAGGGAGTGTCAGTTGGCTATACCTCAAGAAAACAGCAGATTAAAAAATCATATACGAATATAATATTATTTTATCACTAAAACCATAATATGTCAAGCTTTTTTTACAGTTTGGAAAATTTCGTCATTTCGCCACAATATTAACAAGCTTATTTGGTACATATATCTGTTTTACGATATTCTTGCCGTCTACAGCCTTCTTCACGTCCTCGTTCTCCATTGCGAGAGCGATAACGCTGTCCTTGTCGGCGTCGACTGCGATATCGAGTTTTGCCTTTATCTTGCCGTTTATCTGGACTACTATCTCGATGGTGTCCTCAACGAGGTGAGCCTCGTCGTAGGTGGGCCAGCTCTCGAAGGCGATAGTGTCATTATGACCAAGAATGCTCCATATCTCCTCGCCTACGTGGGGAGTGATACACGAGAGCATCTTGACAAGCCCCTCTGCGTACTCCTTCGGGCACTTGCCGACCTTGTACACCTCATTGACGAATATCATCATCTGGCTGATAGCGGTATTGAAAGCGAGAGCCTCGTAGTCGTTTGTTACCTTCTTGACAGTCTGGTGGTACACCTTCGTGAGCGCGCCGTCGTTGTCGTCGGTGAGGTTAGCGGGCTCGGTGAAGAAGTTCCATACGCGGTTGATGAACTTTCTTGCGCCCTCA
>CAMHBN010000073.1 GCA_946183385.1 uncultured Ruminococcus sp. | reverse complement strand
ATATACTGTCCGAACCGCCGCAGCGTCTTTTCGACCGATATGTACGATGTCCCGAGCTGTTCCGCGATATAGGGATACAGCTTCAGAGTCATCGAAGAGAGGAGCTCGGGCTTCATCAGACAGACCTTCATCGCTGTACACATATAGTAAAAGCCCGAATACTTGCGCGTTACGCCCTTGGCTTCAAGATAGCTCATGATATCGAGCGTAAGCGCCTGTTCGTCCTCGGGCAGGAGCCCTACGCTGATATACTTGCATATCTCGCTCAGCAGGTCGGGCATGAGGAAATAGTCGGTTATGCCGATATCCTCGAGCATTTTCCTCAGAGTGTAGGATTTGACATAAGAGAGGACGAATATCTTCATCTGCGGATACAGCCCGACAATCTTCTCCACGAACGCAAACAGCGCGTCGCGGACGGTAGTAACGAAGAATATCAGCGCATCGGGGCGGTGCTCGGCGCAGCCCGCCTCCAGAGCTGTCAGGGAATTGCTGCACCTGATGACCGTTGACCCCATCGATTTCAGCATATCGGAAAGAGTCCAGCCGAGCCCGTCAATATTATCTCCCGTAAGGAGTTTATATTTCATTGTGTTCTGTCACTCTTCCTTCTGATTAGTCGTTCCAGCAATACAAAAATGTACGCTTTTTTCTGATTTTATCATAATGTATCCTCAATTTTTTGTCAATCAAAAAATGGGGTCGGAGGTCGAAAAAAATGAAAAAGTCCCATTACCACGCGGGTTATGGGACTTTGTTATATTATTTTTCTTCATCGTCTGCGCTGTCGGAGGGTGGATCTTCACCGTCTTCGTCAGCCTCATCGTCAGACTGATTATCCTCTGTGCCGGGCTCTTCCTCCTCAGCCTTTTCGGGCTTCTTGGGCTCCGTGAACATCGTGCTCCTGTACTCAGCCACACGTGCCCTGTCGCCGTAGCAGTCTATCTCTATCTCCTCACGCTTCAGCAGGAAGCGTATCATACCGAAGAGCACCGCGAAGCTGACGGCGTTGATGAGAATGCTGAAATACACACGTATGCCGAATATAGTGCCGAGCATACCGAACAGCACCATAGCGATGCACACTACCACCGTTATCTCGTACTTGTTCTTGTCGGGGTCGAGCTGTAAAAACGCGAAGCAAGCCGCCGCGGATATGACAGCGTGGACTATCGACAGTGCGAGCGAATACGGTCGGTAGAAGTCGAGCCTTGCGCTGTTGAGCTCAAGCAGCATCATCAGCGCTTCGAGCACTATGTACAGGCTGTAGCATATTTTCAGCAGCCTGCGCAGGCGCAAACTCATGCTGAGCAGCACGTCGGAGTACACGAGCAGTCCGAATCCGAGGAATTCGGCGCAGTACGCGGCAGTCTCGAGCAGCCTTGTATGGAACGCCTCCGAATCGAATGTGAAGTAATAGAGCGCACATATCAGACCGAAGGCAATGAAGAGGATATTTCCTATCAATCCGAAGAACAGACCCTTATGGAGCTTTTCATGCATGGCTGTTCTCCTTAACCGAGAGCCTTGAGAGCTCTCTGACCGATGTCGTGTCTGTAGTGAGCACCCTCGAAGCTTATCGTCTCAACGCCCTTGTAGGCGGTCGCGAGAGCCTGCGGGAGAGTGTCGCCCTTGGCAGTCACGCCGATGACGCGTCCGCCGTTGGTGAGGAAGCTTCCGTCCTCGCCGAGCTTGGTGCCCGCGTGGTAAACGAAGCAGTTCGCCACCTGACCCTTCTCGTCGAAGCCGTTCATCTTAATGCCCTTGGGATAGCTCTCGGGATAGCCGCCGCTTGCCATAACGACGCACGCGCAGCTGCCCTTGTGCCACCTGATGTCCACCTTGTCGAGCTCGTGCTTGTATATCGCCTCGAACACCTCATAGAGGTCGGCGTCGAGCATCGGGAGCACCACCTGCGTCTCGGGGTCGCCGAAGCGGCAGTTGTACTCGATGACCTTGGGCCCCTTGGGAGTGAGCATGAGCCCGAAGTAGAGGCAGCCCTCGAAGGTGCGTCCCTCGGCGTTCATGGCGTTCATGGTCGGGAGGAATATCTTCTCCATACACTCCTTTGCGATGTCCTCGGTGTAGTACGGGTTCGGAGATACCGTACCCATACCGCCCGTATTCAGCCCCATATCGCCGTCGAGAGCACGCTTGTGGTCCATAGAGGATATCATCGGCACCATGGTCTTGCCGTCCGTGAACGAAAGGACGGACACCTCGGGACCCGTGAGGAACTCCTCGATGACTATTCTTGCCGAGCTCTTGCCGAATTTGAGCTCGTCTATCATATCGTGTACAGCCTTTACAGCCTCGTCCTCGTTCTGCGCGATGATAACGCCCTTTCCGAGCGCGAGACCGTCAGCCTTGATAACTGCGGGATAGCTGTTCTGCTCCCTGAGGTAAGCGATAGCCTTGTCGCTCTCGGTGAATACCTCATAGAAGGCTGTGGGGATGTTATACTTCTTCATCAGCTCCTTCGAGAACACCTTCGAGCCCTCGATGATAGCGGCGTTTGCCTTGGGACCGAAGGTCATGAAGCCCTCAGCCTGAAGCTTATCGACCATACCGAGCACGAGCGGGTCGTCGGGAGCTACGACTACCATATCGGGTCGGAGCTTCTTCGCGAGCTCAACGATCCCGTCGATATCGGTCGCCGCAACGTTGAAGCACTCCGCGTACTTTGATATGCCGCCGTTTCCGGGCGCACACCAGAGCTTGCCCACGTGGCTGCTCTCTGCGAGCTTCATTATGATGGCGTGCTCACGACCGCCTCCGCCTACAACAAGTACATTCTTCATAGTATATTCCTCCGTTACTTTATCTCTATAGAATCGCGGACAGCACCGAGCCCGTCGGTGAAGCTGTCAAAGCCGTCCAAAGGTGCGAGTATCTGCACCTGATAGTTCACTCCGCTCTCGTCGAAGTAGTAGGTCTCGCGTTTCAGGTCCATATAGTCCGAGTTGAGCACGCACGACACGCGCACAGCGTTCCTGCCGAGGCACTTCAGCCCCTCGGTGACCTCAACGTCCGATATCTTCTCCTTCGCACTGAACTCCTCGGCGTCCTTATCGGCGAGCGCCTTCGCAGTGCTGCCCGACTTTTCGGCTGATATTTTCAGCGAGCCGAAGTGGTCTTCGACAGTATCGGCTATATTCGGGCGCAGGGTAACCTCCGAATCGCTCTTCGAGTAGAAGTACCAGTCCTTGTCGGCGCTGACCGTGAAGAACTCGGTATCGTGCACCTCAGTCTCCGTCTTTATCGGGTCGCCGAGGTAGGTGATGCCCTCCATTATATCGCTGACGGTCTGCTCCCTGTCCTCGGGCTTGTCCTTGGGTACGGTGATCACGAGCACGAGCAGGTCGCCGTTCCCGTAGCCAATAGCCTTGTGGTAGAACAGGTACTCGCCGTGCGTCTCGCTCTCATCGTCGGTGAACTCGGCTTCGAGCAGGTGCGCGGGAAGTCCGTTCTCGTCAGCCTCCGAGCTCGTAACGTCCCCGTAGAGCTCCTCATAGTGGCTTTTTATGGTCTCGCAGTAGTAAGCGGGCGTGATATGCTGACCGCTCATCTCGAGAACGCCCACGGTGGTATCGCTCGCGTCATCGACGAGCAGGAACTCATATTCCGCGGGATAAACGCCCTCGTACCGCGAAAAGCGCTCATTCAGCCTCAGCGTGAACAGCCCGTCCTCCGTTGTGAGGTCCGTCTGACCGTCAGCGGGCTGTACGACCTCCTGCGAGGCAGGCTCGGTGCTCTCTGATGCGACCGTTACGCTCTCGGACGTACCTGCTCCGCTGTCGGGCGAGCTCCCGCCTTTATCTGCGCAGGCACACAGCGCGAGCAGAGCTCCCGCCGCGGCAGCTGCCGCTGTTATCCTTGATATTTTCATATAATACTCTCCAAAAAACACAGTATAGAATCAGTATACCACACTGCCGCTGATTTTTCAAGGCTTTGGCTGAAATAATCCTCGGAAACGGCGAAATTTCCAAAATGGGCAGTTACAAGCAGCGACTCCCGGAGCTTGTATTTTTGTGCAATTGACAGAATCACTCCGTTTTCAATTGCATTTTTTAAAAAAATGTGGTAAAATCAATTTATCTGATTTTAGGAGGTAAATTACAGATGGATCTGAGAAAAATCTTAGCCGCCGCACTCTCGCTCACGATGATGTGCTCAGCGGCAACAACGCTCAGCTATGCTCCCCTGTCGGCTTATGCCGCTGACCCTGCAGCTGAGGAGTCCGAAGAACCCACCGAGGACGAGACAGTGACCTACCCCATTGAGGCTGAGGCGGACGGCTGCAAGTATACGGTGTACAAGGACTACGCTGTATTTGCGGAGTGTGCCGACAAATACAAGGGCGACCTTGTTATCCCCGCTGAGGTAAACGGCGTTCCCGTCAAGAAGATAGCCGAGCGTGCATTCGGCTTCCAAAAGGAGCTCATTTCGGTCACCTTCCCCGCGACAGTCACCGAGATAAGCGATCACCTCGCAGGCTATTCTACGGTGGAGAAGTACATCGTTGACAAGAACAGCGCGACATTCTGCTCCGTTGACGGCGTGGTATTCACAAAGGACATGAAGAAGCTCGTAGCTTATCCTGCATCAGCTGCCGAAAAGGCTTACACCGTTCCGAGCGGCGTTGAGGTCATCGGGCGCGGAGCAGCCTACACCGCCGATATCGAGAGCCTTACGCTCCCCGACAGCGTTACCAAGATAGATGACTTTGCATTCACATACTGCAAGAAGCTCAAGAGCATCAATTTCTCCAAGAATCTCAAGTCTATCGGCTACAGCAGTTTCAGCAACTGTGCTGCGCTCGAAAGCGCCGTCATTCCCGCTTCCGTGGAGGAGCTCGGCACAAGTTCTTTCAACGAATGCAAGGCAATGAAAATACTGACCATAAACAATCCCAACTGCAAGATTGCAAGCTTCAAGCCCAACAACGATGTTGTCATTCGCGGCTATGAGGGTTCGACTGCGCAGGCTTATGCAGAGAAGAACAATTTCACATTTGAGGTGATCAGCGGCGAGCCGCCTGTAGCTGCTACAACTACATCTGTCTCGACCACAGCAGCGGCTGCAACAACTACCTCTGCTCAGTCCGCAGAGACGATGGACCTCAAATATAACACCTTCACACCGATAAACAAGGTCATCGGCGGCAAGCCGTATAATATCACAATATCGGGTCTTTATTCCGTATCGGGCGAAAAGGTGCTCGACGAGTCAGTGGACGCGGGAAAGGTAGCCGATATCAAGAGCGGCGTCATTGCGTCGGTAACGAGAGCAGCACAGGACGTTGACTTCACCGCCTCAGAGCCTACGCAGGCAGCTGCGATCCCTTTCATACAGGAGAAGGCGATCTCGTGGTTCAACGATAACTACGCAGCGTTAACAGGCTATAAGCTGACCGCGCTCTCGATAAAAAACTTTACTGTCAATGAGCAGGCGGCTTCGACGGTAACAACTGCGACAGCGGCTGAGACGACTACGACAACAACAGCCGCTCCCGAGACTACAACAGAAGCAACCACCGCTTCCTCATCGGAGACGACCACAGTCACGACCACCAGCCCCGACCCGTACAATCCCCTTTATATCGGCAGCTGGCATCTGAAGGCAACAGGCACTCTTCCCTACGACCTCGCAAGCATGGACGCAACAGTCAGCGGCGGCGGTTCGGGCAGCGTTTCGCTGGTATACACCGACGGAGCGCACGCGATATACAACATGACATGGACAAGCGACGGCGACGGCGTGACCGCAACAGTTGACGGCAGAGCCTACTCCGCGCAATATGACAGCGCCACAGATTCCGCTGCAGTGAATGTCGGCGGTGCAGACCTCGTATTTGTACGCGGCACATCCGCACAGACCACCACCTCGGCAGAGACTTCGGCAACGACATCGGAGCCCGCAGAAACAGCTACAGAAACAACTACCACAACTGCTTCCGAGACTACCACGACAGCAGCTTCAACGACAGCTCCCGAGACGACCTCGACAACTCCCGCTTCTATAAGCGATGAGATAGTCGGAAAGTGGAAGTTTTTGAGCTTCACCGACGCCGACGGCAACCCGAGCGACAAATCCAGCAGCATATTTTCCGAGATAATCTTCAATGCCGACGGCACAGGAAAGTACACAGAAGAAGGCGCAGAGGTCACCTCCGAGAACGGCATTGCGTTCACGTGGACAGCGGAGGAAGACACCGTAACGGTTATCCTCGATGACGCCGAAGCGGACGTAAATATGATCTTCTTCACGTATAAGGACAGCGCGCTGACCTTCGATATGGGGGACGGCGCAATCCACTTCACGAAAGAGGGCAGCTCCGCTTCCAAGCTCGGCGACGTAAACGGTGACGGCAGCGTCAACGCAAAGGACGCATCTGCGATACTTGTCGAGTACGCACTGCTCTCGACGGGCGAGTCCCCGACATTCAGCGCTGCTCAGAAGCAGGCGGCAGACGTAAATGCGGACGGCAAAACGGACGCAAAGGACGCTTCCTCTATCCTCTCCTACTACGCATATCTCTCAACAGGCGGCACCAAGAGCCTTGAGGAATACCTTGCAAAGTAACAGCATACACACAGCGCAGTCCGCATGGACTGCGCTGTTTTTCTGTGCGGGAAATATTTTTCCGCGCCTGTTGCTTTTTCTATAATAATATGTTATAATGTGGTGTATGCTATGCAATGCCTGTATCCGAAGCCGTCAACGGCGACGGCGAGGAGTATTCCGCACCCGCATTGCAAATCCATTTGTTAGAAGGTAAAAGACAATGTTTGAAATTCTTGAAAAGAAAAGTCTCAACCCTACTGTAACACTGATGAAGATATACGCGCCGAGAGTTGCCAAGAAGGCTGAGCCCGGTCAGTTCATCATCCTCAGAACAGACAGCGAGGGCGAGCGCATACCGCTCACAGTTGCCGATTACGACCGCGAGAAGGGCACAATCACCATCATCTTCCAGATAGTCGGCGGCACTACCGAGAAGCTCAACCATCTCAACGAGGGCGACTGCTTACAGGACTTCGTAGGTCCTCTCGGACGTCCCACCGAGACAGAGGGACTGAAAAAGGTCGCTGTAGTCGGCGGAGGCGTTGGCTGTGCTATCGCTTACCCCGTGGCAAAGAAGCTCCACGAGCTCGGCGTTGAGGTACACTCCATCGTCGGCTTCAGAAACAAGGACCTCGTTATCCTCGAGGACGAGTTCAGAGCCGCAAGCTCGAAGTTCGTGCTCATGAGCGACGACGGCACGGCGGGCGAAAAGGGTCTCGTTACCGACGCGCTCAAGAAGCTCATCGAGAGCGGCGAGAAGTACGACCGCGTTATCACTATCGGACCGCTGATAATGATGAAGTTCGTCTGTCGCCTTACCAAGGAGTACGAGATACCCACTGTTGCTTCCATGAACCCCATAATGATAGACGGCACGGGAATGTGCGGCGGCTGTCGTCTGACTGTCGGCGGCGAGACAAAGTTCGCGTGCGTTGACGGACCCGAGTTCGACGGTCACCTCATCGACTTCGACGAGGCTATGGCAAGAGGTGCTATGTACAAGCAGTTCGAGCGCCATGCCCACGAGGAAGCGTGCAATCTGTTCAAGGAGGTAAAGTGAAATGGCAAATATGTCTTTGAAGAAGAACGAGATGCCCGTACAGGCTCCCGACGTAAGAAACAAGAACTTCTCGGAGGTAGCGCTCGGCTACACCGAGGAGCAGGCAATAGACGAGGCAAAGCGCTGCCTCAACTGCAAGAACAAGCCCTGCACAACGGGCTGTCCCGTACAGATAGATATCCCCGCATTCATTGCACAGGTAGCCGAGGGCAACTTTGCCGAGGCTTATAAGATAATCACACAGTCGAGCTCTCTGCCCGCTGTCTGCGGCAGAGTATGTCCGCAGGAGAACCAGTGCGAGGGCAAGTGCGTCCGCGGAATCAAGGGCGAACCCGTAGCTATCGGACGTCTCGAGCGCTTCGTTGCCGACTGGCACAACGCCCAGCCCGAGGCTCCCGTTGAGAAGCCCGCTTCAAACGGTCACAAGGTAGCTATCATCGGCTCGGGTCCGTCGGGACTTGCCTGTGCGGGCGACCTCGTGAAGAAGGGCTACGACGTAACAATATTCGAGGCTCTCCACGTAGCAGGCGGCGTTCTCTCCTACGGAATCCCCGAATTCCGTCTCCCGAAGGCTATCGTGCAGAAGGAGATAGA
>CAMHBN010000072.1 GCA_946183385.1 uncultured Ruminococcus sp. | reverse complement strand
CGCAGAGCTGTGCGACTTCTATCGAGTGGTCGAGGACGTTCTGACGGTAGCTGGTACGGAATTTGAGACGTCCGAGGAGCTTTATGAGCTCATGGTTGAGACCGTGAACATTGGTCTCGATGACGGCTCTTTCGCCCTCCTGCTTGATGCGGTGCTCGACCTCGCGGCGAGCCTTATCGACCATTTCTTCGATGCGTGTCGGGTGGATACGACCGTCAGCGATGAGCTTTTCGAGGGCGATCCTTGCGACCTCGCGGCGTATCTGGTCAAAACATGAAAGTGTGATAGCTTCGGGAGTGTCGTCGATGATGAGGTCGACTCCCGTGAGAGTTTCGAGCGTGCGGATGTTGCGACCCTCACGACCGATTATTCTACCCTTCATCTCGTCATTGGGGAGCGGTACAACAGAGACAGCCGCCTCCGAGACCTGATCCGCAGCCACCTTTGCGATAGCGAGGGAGATATAGCTTCTTGCCTTTTCGTTGCACTCGTCCTTGAGGAGCTGCTCGTAAGCCTGTACCTTGACAGCCTTTTCGTGAACGAGGTCATCCTCGAGAGTTGAGAGGATGTATTCCTTTGCCTGATCCTTAGTGAATTCCGAGATCCTCTCGAGAATGTCCATCTGAGACTTCTTGATGGACTCAGCCTCCTTGAGCTTTTCGTCGGCACTCTTTATCTTCTGGTTGAGAGTGTCCTCCTTCTTTTCAAGGTTGTCGGTCTTCTTATCGAGATTCTCCTCTTTCTGCTGCATACGTCTTTCCTGACGCGACAGCTCAGCCCTGCGATCCTTGATCTCCTTGTCCGCCTCGGTGCGGAGCTTATGTATCTCATCCTTGGCTTCGATAAGGGCGCTCTTTTTCTTATTGTCTGCGTCCTTCTCGGCGTCCTCGACTATACGTGCAGCCTGCTGCTCGGCAGAGCCTACCATAGACTCGGCGTCATGCTTACGCTGCTCAACGCCTGCAGACACACCTTTTTTGTAGGCAATGAAAGCGCCCACGGCTGCACCTGCGATGAGAGCGACAACGATGAGAATGATTGCAATAACAGGATCCATACAGTGCATTACCTCCTTTTGTAATTTAGTTTGTATCATAAAACTACCTATTACTCAAGGCGGTAAATGCCGCTCATTTTATTCATTTGTTAAAATATATTGAAAGGGTGCCGCCGAAGCGGTACCGCACGAAAATATTGGACATTCCGTCCGTTATTTGTAATATATCCCATCCGCGCAGAGCTTATGTATATATCGCCCGCCGCGGAATGATTTAAAACAAAGCTGCAGTTACTGCCAAAAGTAATATTTTTGCAAATAAATACAACACAGTTATTATACACTTTTTTTGCGATTATGTCAATAGAATTTCCATGATTTTATACACTTTGGAGAAAATTAATTCAGTGAACTTGAACTCGGGGTGTACTTTTCATTCCGAGGAGCCGCTTTTATAAAAAAAGAGTTGAAATTTCGTTATAGATGTGTTATACTATTAAAAGCGTACTTTTTTCGGTAAAAAGTTTTTCGGAAAAATACATAATCATTTTCCGCGATTCAGGCGGAGATCGGAGATATATCATGATAGACTTCAATATGCTCACAACACTTTCCGAGGCAGAGATAGAAAACCCCAATCTCTTCCCGTTCCCGTTCGGTATGCACATCACATTCGCGATAGTTGGACTGCTTTTCTTCCTGTTCCGCTTCGTGACCGAAAAGAAGCCGTACCAGCTGATACTCGCGTTCGCGATACCGTTCTCGCTGACGATATGGCTCTCCGACAACAGGGCGTGGTTCTACGCTCTCGGAGCTATCGAGGGCGTGCTGGTGCTCTGTGCATTCATCACGACGTTCATCTTCAAGGATAAGCCTGAGGATAAGCCTGCCGAGTCCGCAAAGGCTGAGGCAGCTCCCGCAGACGATGACGATGACGAGGATGAAGCTGACGAGGACTTCGATGACGACGAGGAAGAGGAATAAGCCGTGAAGATAGCAGTTCTCGACTGGTACACCGTCAGCGTGAGCGGCGACATCACGACCGAGGCTCTCGAGCAGTTCGGTGACGTGAAGGTCATCTCCCTGACAAAGCCGGAGGATACCGCCGCCAATATCGGCGACGCGGACATCGTCCTCTGCAACAAGGTACTGATAACGAAAGAGGTAATGGACGCTTGTCCGAACCTGAAATACGTAGGCTTGTTCGCTACGGGCTACAATAACGTTGACGTGGCTTATGCCGCAGAGAAGGGGATAACGGTCTGCAATGCGGGTCAGTATTCCACGAATGCCGTGGCACAGCAGGTCTTCGCATACATACTCGACAGATACAGCCGCATACGCGACTACGATAACGCCGTAAAGAACGGCGAATGGGAGCGCTCACCCGCGTTCTCGTACTTCCCGATACCAACGGCAGAGCTCGCGGGACAGACTCTCGCGATAGTGGGCTACGGCTCGATAGGCAGGCGAGTTGCGGAGCTCGGCGCGGCGTTCGGAATGAACATCGTTGTCAGCACGAGGACGCAGCCGCAGGACTGCCCATACAAGGTCACAGACGTGATGTCAGCCGCGGCAGAGGCGGACGTCATCACCTTCCACTGCCCGCTCACCGAGCAGACCAAGGGACTGGTCGGCAGCAAGCTCCTAGGCGTGATGAAGCCGACCGCCACCCTTATCAACACCTCCCGCGGACCTGTAGTCAGCGAGGCAGACCTCGCGGAGGCTCTCAACAGCGGAAAAATAGCCGCCGCTTATGTGGACGTGCTCGAAAAGGAGCCGATGTCGCCCGACACGCCCCTCAAGCACGCGAAAAACCTCACCATCATACGGCGTGGGCGGCTTACGAGACAAGACGCCGCCTTGTGGACATAGTCTGCGCGAATATCCGCGCATGGCAGAGCGGTGCTCCCACCAACAAAGTCAACTGAAAGAAGCTTTTTTATGAGAAATATATCGGAAAAGAAGAGGGTCGTGATAAAGCTCGGCACCTCCACACTTGCCCATAAGACGGGCAAGCTCAATATCCGCAGAATGACGAACCTCGTCCGCGTGATATCCGACCTCCACAACGCGGGGCGTGAGATAATCATGGTCTCGTCGGGAGCTGTAGGTCTCGGAGCAGGCAAGCTCGGGCTCCCCGAGAAGCCTAAGCAGACGAACGTCAAGCAGGCGGTAGCGGCTATCGGACAGTGCGAGCTGATGCACGTATACGACGATATGTTCGCGAAATACAGCGTAACGGTGGCGCAGATACTGCTCACCAAGGCGATAATCGGCAATGAGAACCACTGTGCGAACTTCAAGACGGCGGTGGAGACCCTTGTGGGCATGGGCGTTATCCCGATTGTGAACGAGAACGACACCATCGCCATTGACGAGCTGGAGCTTGAAATAGGCGAGAACGACTCGCTCTCCGCCCTCGTTGCGGAGCTCTCGGGAGCCGACCTCCTGCTGATACTCTCGGACATCGACGGGCTCTACACCGACGACCCGCGCACGAATCCCGACGCCGAGCCGATACACGTCGTAGAGGCGATAACTCCCGAGATAGAGGCAATGGCAGGCGGAGCGGGCACTTCCCTCGGAACGGGCGGAATGTCCACGAAGATAAACGCCGCGAAGATAGCTACCGAGGCGGGCATAGACATGGTAATAATGAACGGCAGAGACCCCGAGAAGCTCTACGACCTCTTCGAGGACGCGGAGATAGGCACGCTGTTCAAGGCAAACAAACAGTAGGGAACGCCGCCTCGGCGTCCCGCCAAATACGACACAGAGGTGAAAAATATGAGCTATACACAGGATCTGGGAATAAAAGCAAAGGCGGCAGAGCCCGTCATCGCGTGCGCCGGTACAGCGAAGAAGAACGCGGCACTTGCGGCGATATCGAAGGCTCTTATCGCGAACGCGGCAGAGATAATCGCCGAGAACGCGAAAGACCTCGCGGCTGCCAAGGACAACGGAATCTCCGAAGCTATGCAGGACAGACTGCGCCTCGACGAGAGCCGTATCGCGGGCATAGCCAAGGGCGTAGACGAGCTTATCGCTCTCGCTGACCCTATCGGCGAGGTCATCGGCGGAGGTATCCGCCCGAACGGTCTGCACATCACGAAGACGCGCGTACCGCTCGGAGTTATCGGCATAATCTACGAATCGCGCCCGAATGTCACGGTTGACGCGGCGGCACTCTGCCTCAAGGCAGGCAACGCCGTTATCCTCAAGGGCGGCAAGGAGGCTATCAACTCCAACATCGTCCTCGGACGCATAATGCGCGAGGCTATCGAGAGCGTGGGACTTCCCGCCGACATCGTGCAGGTGGTGGACAACACCTCCCGCGAGACAACGAACGAGCTTATGAGGCTCAACGGCTACGTTGACGTGCTTATCCCGAGAGGAAGCGCAAGGCTGATACAGGCGGTAGTCACGACGGCGACCGTTCCCGTTATCGAGACGGGCGCGGGCAACTGCCACGTTTACGTTGACGCCTCGGCTGACATAGAAATGGCTGCAAATATCACCGACAACGCGAAAACTCAGCGTCCGTCGGTGTGCAATGCGATAGAGAGCCTGCTCGTCCACAAGGACATCGCGGCGGACTTCCTGCCCGTCATCGCAGAGCGCTTCAAGGCTCACAATGTGAAGATATACGGCTGTGACAGGACGAGGGAGATACTCGGAGAGGGCATAGAGAAGGCTACCGAGACCGAGTACGCGACCGAGTTCAACGACTACATCATCGCGGTGAAGGTCGTGGACAGCATCGACGAGGCTATTGCCCATATAAGAAAGTACAGCACGCGCCACTCCGAGTGCATCGTCACTCGCGACCTCGCGATCGATTCTGCCGCCGTATATGTCAACGCTTCTACCCGCTTCACGGACGGCGGAGAGTTCGGGCTTGGCGCGGAGATAGGCATATCCACGCAGAAGCTCCACGCAAGAGGACCTATGGGACTTACCGAGCTCACTACAGTGAAGTACCTTATCGAAGGAAACGGACAGATAAGGTAAGCGCTTGCAATAATATCACGGCAGGGGACTGCCAAAACAAACTCAGGAGGGAATCATGGCTATCAGAAAAGACCTTGACGATATGCTGAATAACCTTAAATCAAACAACGAAGGCGGTGCGCCTGTCAGGAGAGAAGAGCCTGTTCAGGTGCCCGAGCACAAGCCGAACAGCGTTGAGGAGAAGTTCAACCGTATGACGGTCGATGACCTGCTCACCACTCTTTCGCACGAGAAGGAAGCGCCCGTTCAGGCGGCTCCCGCACCGACCGAACCCGCGCCTGCCGCAGAGCCTGTGAAGAAGAAAAGGATAGTGATATCGGGCGAGCTTCCCGATTACGAGGCTATCAGGCAGGCTGAGCTCGCAAAGGACCGCGCTGCGACAGAGCAGAAGCGCCTTGAAGCCGAGAGAATGGCGGCGGCTCGCGAAGCCGAGATAAGGCGAGCCGAGGCTGAAAGAAAAGCGGCAGAGGAAGCCGAGCGTCAGCGCCTCGAAGCTGCAAGAAAGGCAGCAGAGGAAGCCGAGCGTCAGCGCCTCGAAGCTGCAAGAAAGGCAGCGGAGGAAGCCGAGCGTCAGCGTCTTGAAGCTGCAAAGAAAGCAGCGGAGGAAGCCGAGCGTCAGCGTCTTGAAGCTGCAAGAAAGGCAGCGGAGGAAGCAGACCGTCAGCGCCTCGAAGCCGCAAGGAAGGCGGCAGAGGAAGCTGCGGCGGCAAAGTCAACGTTCACTGCGAAGCCTTTCACTCCCGCTCCGCCCGCAAAAACTGCTGCTCCTGCGGCAGCACCCGCACCCGCGGCACCTGTCGGAGCTCCCGAAAATGCTGATAATTCGTACTCATTCGAGGAAGAGATAAACGTCGTGGTATCCTCGCAGACCGAGGACAGCCTCGGCGGCGAGCCCACGGTCGATGAGCTCATGGCGGCGGCATTTGCGGCTGTCAAGGCTGAGGCTGAGGAGATAGCGGAAGCTCCCGAGGAGGCTGAGGAAGCTCCCGCAGGGGAAGAGTCCGAGACCGACCCTGTCGGCGATATGATAGACACCATCCGCGAGGACGCCGAGAAGAAGATGTCCGAGCTTGACGAGACCCCCGAGCCCGAGGAGGAAGCTCCCGCAGAGGAGGAGCCTGCCGACGAGCCCGATAGCTCCGAGGAGACAGAGGAGTCCGGGGAGGACGAGGTATCCGAAGCAAAGAAACGCTTTGAAGATATGAAGGAAGCAGGCGGTGAGGCTGAGGAAGCCGAAAAGCCCAAGGGCAAGATAACCGCCGCACTTGAAAAGATAATGGAGGAAGACCCCGACGAGATAATCGCCGAGAGGAGCGAGAAGGTCGAGGACGATGACGTGCTCGCGGAGCAGGGCAGCGGCAAGCTGAAAAAGCGCCTGTACACGATATTCGGCATTGTGTTCGCAGTGCTCGCCTGCGTGGGACTTATCACGGTCATTGCCACAGCGGGCAGGCTGTTCGGCAAGTTCACATCTGGCGACTCCAAGAAAACGGGCTTTGCCGACGTGGTATACCCCGTGGTCATTATGGACATCGAATCCTTCGACGAGCCGAGCCAGCTCACCTCAGACCAAGTGATAACGGCGGCGATATGGTCGATGATAATGTCCGACGGCACGCTTGACAACTACGAAAAGACCTTCGACGTGGTAAGAGTGCCCGCGGTAGACGTTGAGTCCTACGCCGTAAAGCTTTTCGGCGACGATCTCCCCGAGCTCACGCACACGACGGTAGGTCCCGCTGAGTCGAGATTCTACTACAACGAGGAGAAGGAGTCGTACAACATCCCGCTCACACCCGTAACGTTCACACTCGTAGTGGACTATATTGACGAGCTGCCCGAGTGGCTGCCGAAGACGTCGTCGAAGTCGGTGCAGTTCACGCTTGTCGAGACAAGCGAGGGCTACCGGATAAAGGCGATGAAGGTCCTTGCCGAGAACAATAATATATAATGTAAGAACCGCGGACATCTGTCCGCGTTTTTTTGCTCAAAAGAAATTTTTAAAAAAAGCTTGACAAGCGGACTGATTTCTGATATAATATTAAAGCAGTCAGTCAATGCGAGTGTGCTGGAATAGGCAGACAGGCACGTTTGAGGGGCGTGTGTCGACAGACGTATGGGTTCAAGTCCCATTACTCGCACCAGCGCGGTTCAGTTTCCTGAACCGCGTTTTTTGTTTTTTGATTACTATGAGCCGCGGGAACAGCTGGCGCTTCGATAAAAATGTTAGCGCGAATCGGCGGCGCGGACACCGCGCCGCGGTTCAGTTGTTCTGAGCCGCGAATTTTTTTCCGCGTTCCATACTTCATCTAATTTGTAACACATACACAGCGGCGGATACGAAAGTATCCGCCGTTTTACTTTCACAAAAAAATCTCAAAAAACGCTTGACAATCCCGAAACGATGTGATATAATAATAAAGCTGTTTGAAAAAGCAGTGCATATCGTATTCTAAAGACAGCTGGCAGGTTTTACCGTAAGTCCCGCCGAGGAATTGCAAGTGATATAAGCTATCATTGTCCTTTTCCGAGCTGTCGGCAAAGGACTTTTTTATTGCACTCTGAATACGATACAATATTTATTCGGAGGTGAATACACTATGCCAAGCAATGCAGTTCTCGAAGCTAAGAAGGCTAAGGTCGATCAGCTCACAGAGGTCCTCAAGGGTTCCGTTTCAGGCGTCCTCGTTGACTACAAGGGTATCACCGTTGAGGAGGATACCAAGCTCAGAAAAGAGCTCCGTGAGGCTGGCGTCAATTACTTCGTAGAGAAGAACACAATGCTTCTCCGTGCATTCAAGAATGTCGGAATCGAAGGTCTTGAGGACGCTCTTAACGGTACTACCGCTATCGCTCTCTCAAGCGAGGATCAGACTGCTCCCGCTCGTATACTCGGTAAGTTCGCTGAGAAGGCAGGCGACGAGAAGTTCAACCTCAAGGCAGGTTTCGTTGAAGGCGAGGTTTACGATCAGGCAGGAGTTATCGCTCTTTCCAAGATCCCTTCAAAGGACGTTCTGCTCGCACAGCTGGTCGGCTCTCTCCAGGGTCCCATGCAGAAGCTCGCAGCTACCCTCAAGGCAGTTGCAGACAAGAAGTCGGAGGAAGCTGCCTGATTTCTGTAATTATCGCAATGCAGCTTAAAACAATGACCGTAAATCGGTAAATTTATTAAAAGGAGATTATTATCATGGCTTCAGAGAAGATCACAAAATTTGTTGAAGATATC
>CAMHBN010000071.1 GCA_946183385.1 uncultured Ruminococcus sp. | reverse complement strand
CACGAGCCGTCGTAGGGGTACTCGGTCAGCGGCATGAACTCGATGTGCGTGTAGGACATTTTCTTCAGGTAGGGGATTATCTCCTTCGCGAAGGTCTTGTAGTCGAGGTAAACGTCGCCGCCGTAATTCTTCCACGAGCTCAGATGCACCTCGTACACATTGACGGGGCTCTTGTATATGCTTGCGGAAGCTTTTTTGGCGTACCAGTCGGCGTCCTTCCACTCGAAGCTGCTCTCGTATATCTTGGAGGCAGTCCCGGGGCGCGTCTCGAAGTGAGAAGCGTAGGGGTCGGCTTTGAGGATAGTCCTGCCGTCCTTTGTCTCTATGCTGTACTTGTAAGTATCGAACTGTTTAAGCTTGGATATCTCTGCCTCCCATATACCGTCGGCAATGAGCTTGCAGGGATTGACCGTTCTGTCCCAGCTGTTGAAATCGCCGACAACAGAAACGCTTACAGCATTAGGAGCCCAAACTCTGAATGTGAAGACCTTGCCTCTGCCTTTTTTACGGCTGTGAACGCCGAAAAACTTCCATGCTTCGTAATTTTTGCCCTGATAGAATAAATATAGCGGAAAATCGTTGGGATTGTTATTATTAACAGACATAATTCAGCCTCCTTTGCTAATATACATTTTATCAGAATCAGTGTAATTATTCAAGCATTTTTGTAAATCAGCATAAAAATTCAGTTAATACGATAAATTTTTCGTCCTTCTTCTGTGCACTTTGACACACCAAATCGACTGATAGTCAGTGTTTCATTGTGAATTTGCACACACAGGGTATATCTCTATCAAAAATTTATATAGATTGTTTATTTCTTAAAATTTTTACCCCGATAACGGTCACATCGTCCGTATGTGCTGACTTGCAGAATGAGGCTGATTTCAGCGCTGTTTCGCGGACTATCTCCTTTATGTCACCGCTCCCGATGAGGAGCTCGCGTATGAACGGGAACTCGTTCTCGCTTATGCCGTCCGAGAAAGCGACGACCATATCTCCCTCCCCGACCTCATACTCGGCAGTATAGACCTCCGCCGCCTCGTTTATCCCGACGGGGAAGGTCGGAGCTGACACCTTCTGCACCTCTCCGCCGCGCAGAATGAGAGTGGCGGCAGCTCCCGACTTCATCACCGTCAGCGTGTGCGAGTCAGGGTCGAAGCGGAGGGCGTCGAAGGTGGCAAAGCTCTCGTCGCGCGACTTCCCGACCATCACCGAGTTGACCATTTTCACGGCGGTGACGCAGTCCATACCTCCGCACACGAGCCTGCGGAAAAGCGCGATGACGGTATGCGAATCCACAGCCGCACTCTTGCCCGTGCCCATGCCGTCGGAGAGCGCGATGTAGCATATCCCGCCGCCATCAGTGAAAACGGCGGTGCTGTCCCCGCTGACCTCCGAGCTCTCGGCACAGACCGACGCCGAGTAGACCTCGACCGTGTACTCGGGCTTCTCGTAGAAGCAGAGGCGGAGCTCGTCTGCGGAGCTCACGGGAGCGGCGACGGTCAGCTCAAGTCCGAGCCCGTCGGCGATGAGGTCGCGGATACGCGAGGCGCTCAGCCCCGTATTTTCGGAGCTGTAGTAGAGCTCGACCGCGAGCCTGTTTGCGGCGTTGTAGCTTGCGGACGCGCGGAGCGGAGCTATCCCGTGCGCGGACAGGAGCCCGATTATTTTGGCGGCGGTACGTCCCGACGGACGGAGCTCGTGCTCGGCTGCGACGGAGCGCAGAATCTCGCCCGTGAGCTTCAGCTGCTCATTGAGCAGGCTCCTGTCGCGCGAGCGCCGCAGACGGAGCAGACGTTCTGCAATGCGGAACTCGCGGAGCTGTTCGAGCTCCTCAGTCAGCTCACGTTTGCGGACGCAGCTCTGCGGGATATCTGGCGCGAGCTCGTCGGCGGCTTCAATGTCAAGGCGGCGGCATGAGCTCCCGCGGTAACAGCTGCCGCACGTGCTTATCTCAGTTGAGCGGCTGTCATTTTCAGCCGCACTCAGCGCCGCCGAGAGCTTCACAGCGTCGCTCCTCACGGCGTCGATAACGTCCGAGAGAAAGCTTATACGCAGGCTGTCGGAGGCAGAACTCCCGCGCTCGGAGACAGGCTCGGCGGAGACCCACTTGTCTGAAAAATAGGGCGCTGCGGCGATGAAAATGCCGCCTCCGATGAGGACGCTGAGGGTGATGTCCGAGCCGTCGCGCGGAGCTCCGGTGAGCACGCTGAGCGAGTAGCACAGCGCTGCGAAAATCAACGCGGTCAGGAGCGGTCTGCCCTTGCGGATGTGACCCGCGAACAGCCCAGCCGCAGGAAATACGGCAGAGGCTATGCACTCGCGCGGGGAGACAAGAGCCGCCGCGAATGCCGTCATAGCACCGCATATCGCACCGCCCGCGCTTCCGTAGCTGTAGGCGGCAAGAGCCGTCACCGCTATCCCGACGACAGCTCCCGCGTTCACGGCAGGCAGACTGAGCGAGTAAAGCGAGGCTATGTAGACTATATATATCACGGCATAACACCCGCCCGAAAATCCCGATAATGATATGACGTGCTCCTGCCTGAGACTTGCTGTCAGCTCCGCTCCGCAGTAGGCTGCGAAACCCGCGACCGCCGCATAGAAGCCGTAGAAAATGAGCTTTTGCGGGAGCTCACCGATGAGGGCGGAAACGGACGTCCCCGCGAGCATAACAGACACCGCCGTGATGATACCGCACCGCATGGGAGAGCTCCGCCCGCCCGCGAAGAGCTTGGCTATCACGATGAACGCCATAGCCGCAGTTTTGACTATGCCCTTGCCCACTGAATCTGCTGAAACACCGCGGACTATAGCTCCCGCGAGAGCCGCTGCCGCATACGGCAGGTCGAGAGCTCCCGCGAGGGAGATGTCGGCGAAGGAAGCCGCACCGGCGAGGGCAGTCCCCGAGAAGATGAAGCCTCCCGCGAAGGAGAGCAGCAGTCCCGCGGCTGACCTCACGGCGGGACGGCGCATAGTATCCGATAGCTTATACATATTTATCACACTCCGAAACATAGTTGCAAGATATTATACCACAGTATAAACGCATATTTTGTCGGAATAATGACATAGATTTTTTTATATGGCAAAAATCTGCCGCGGGCACGGATTAATCAGCTGAACGTAGTATAGGTTCTTATGAACTTGTTTTTTACTCCCCAAGCTATATTTTTCTCTATCTGGAATCATAGTAATTCCTCATATATCGTCGTTTGAAGGGGTATTGACAACCAATTGCGGGCAGTGTATAATGCTCATTGTACACAGACGGTGTACGTCACAGGTTATCCGAACATGACCGAAAAGGAGGTATACTATGTTAAAGGATTTCCCCATCGAACTCGTTATCGCGATCGCTGTTGCAGCGGGTGTCGCACTCATCTCAATCATTCTTGCCACGGGCTACATCAAAGCTCCCCCGGATACCGCCTACATCATTTCGGGTCTGAGACGAAAGATAATCATCGGCAAGGCAAGTATCCGCGTGCCCTTCTTCGAGCGCGTGGATAAGCTCAAATTACAGCTCATCGCTGTTGACGTAAAGACGTCGAGCGCTGTTCCCACTGCCGATTACATCAATATAAACGTTGACGCGAATGTAAATGTAAAGGTCAGCAGCGACCCCACTATCATCAAGCTCGGCGCTGAGAACTTCCTCAACAGGGACACCACCTACATCGCAAAGGTAGCGCGGGAGGTCCTCGAAGGCAATATGCGTGAGATCGTCGGACAGATGACTCTCGAGGCTATGGTCAATGACCGCAAGGCTTTCGCTGAGAAGGTGCAGGAAAACGCAGCTCCCGACCTCAACAGAATGGGACTTGAAATAGTATCGTTCAACGTTCAGAATTTCACCGACGACCAGAACCTCATCGAGAATCTCGGTATCGACAACACCACGAAAATTCAGAAGAAAGCCGCTATTGCAAGGGCTGAATCCGAGAAGGAGATTGAGATAGCAAAGGCTCAGGCTAAGAAGGAAGCCAACGACGCGAAGGTGCTCGCCGAGACTGAGATAGCTCAGAAGAACAACGAGCTCGCTATCCGTCAGGCTGAACTGAAAAGGGAAGCCGACACTCAGCTCGCTATCGCCGACGCGGCTTATGAGATCCAGAAGGAAGAGCAGCGCAAGACCATTGAGGTCTCGAAGGCTAACGCCAACATCGCTGCTTCCGAGAAGGACGTAGAGCTCAAGGCGAAGGAAGCCGAGGTAAAGGAAAAATCCCTCGACGCCGAGATCAAGAAGAAGGCTGAGGCTGACCGCTACAAGGCTCAGCAGGAGGCAGACGCGAAGCTCTACCAGCTGAAAAAGGAAGCCGAGGCTGACCGTTTCCAGAGAGAGCAGGAGGCTGAGGCTCAGAAGGCTGAGGCAGAGGCTGCGAAGTTCGCACGTATGCAGGAGGCTGAGGGTATCGCTGCCGTAGGTAAGGCAGAGGCGGACGCTATCCGTGCAAAGGGTCTTGCCGAGGCTGAGGGCATAAACGCCAAGGCTGAGGCTATGAAGAAGTACGGCGAGGCTGCCGTGCTTGAAATGTACTTCAAGGCTCTGCCCGAGGTTGTCAAGAACGCTGCCGCTCCCCTCGAAAATGTTGACCGTATCACCATGTACGGCGACGGCAATTCGAGCAGAATGGTTGGCGACATCATAAGCTCCACCACAAAGGTCACCGACGGTCTTTCCGAGGCGACAGGCGTGGACATCAGAAGCATACTTTCGGGCTTCCTCGGCGGCAGGGCAGTGAGTGCTCCCGAGGCTGAGAATGAAGCTCCCGAGGCTGAGGATCCTGCGGAGGACATTTCCTTCGAGGAGGTAACCGAGGCTGACGAAGACGATAACGAATAACGAAGAAAAGGGACGTTCACCGAACGTCCCTTTTGCTTTTCAGAATTCAATTGTGTCAACGATCTCAAAGCCTGTCTTTTCATAGAGGCTGACAGCTTTTTTGTTCCATTCAGCGACGTGGAGCACCACCTTATCAGAGCTTATATGCTCCAGAGCCCACAGGAGTATCTGCCTGCCGTACCCGCGACGCTGATATTCCCGTGCGACTATGAGGTCGTCTATCTCGCTGTCTTTCATCGCGACGCTCCCGACGAGAGCGCCGTTGTCCGTGAGAAGGTAAACGTTCTCCATTCCTGAATCAAAGAAGGAGTTGTCCTGAATGAAGTCGTAGGGCTTGATATCGAGCGCTTTCCTCATCTCGCGGAAGCATTCGTTGTATACCCGCCTGTATTCTTCACGGTATTCGGGAGAATACGGTATCATCTCTATCGTGGACTTTTCGTTAACGGGGCGCAGATATTCCATTTTGTAAGCTGTTCTCATTTGCTTTACCGATATTACAATTCCGCCTTCGCAGCAATGCGGTATATCTCCGCGATGTCCTCGGCTGACAGGTGAACGAAGCCGCCTGTTCTGCCGCCGCCGATACCGAACTTTTCAACGAGAGCGGGTATGTCCTTCTCGCGCGCGCCGAGCTCCGCGAAATTTATCGGCATACCGATGCTGTGCAGGAAGCTCCTGAACCGCTTTATGCCTTCAAGTGCCGTGACCTCGGGGTGCTCGAAGTCCATCTGACAGCCCCATATCCTCGTCGCCGCCTGAGCGAATCGGAGCGCATTGTGCTTGTAGACGAACTCCATCCACGCGGGCATGATGACAGCCAGTCCCGCGCCGTGAGCGCAGTCGTACAGCGCGGAGAGCTCGTGCTCAATGCCGTGGCTGTTCCAGTCCTGCTCTCTGCCCACGCCGACTATGTTCGTGTGCGCGACAGTTCCCGCCCACATGATATTCGCGCGGGCGTCGTAGTTGTTCGGGTCTGCGATAACACGCGGAGTCTCCTTTATCATCGTGAGGAGCACAGCCTCGCAGAGGCGGTCGGTGACCTCGACCTCAGTCGTATTCGTGAAATAGCGCTCGAAGACGTGAGCCATAATATCGGTAGCTCCGCACGCCGTCTGATAGGCGGGGAGGGTGCAGGTGAGCTGAGGGTCAAGGATAGAGAAGCGCGGGCGTATAAGGTCAGTACCCGTGCCGCGCTTCAGCCCGCCGTCCTCCTTTGTGATAACGGAGTCGCCCGAGCCCTCGCTTCCCGCGGCGGCAATGGTCAGCACTGTGCCGACGGGCAGAGCCGCCTTTGCCACAGCCCTGCCGCAGTAGAAGTCCCAGAAGTCGCCGTCATAAGGCACGCCGAGAGCTATCGCCTTCGACGAATCAATGGTAGAGCCTCCGCCGACCGAGAGAATGAAGTCGATACCTTCTTTGCGGCAGAGCTCGATGCCCTCGTAAACAAGGGTGTCACGCGGATTGGGCTTTACGCCGCCAAGCTCGGTGTAGCTTATGCCTGCCTTGTCGAGCGAAGCCCTCACTCTGCCGAGCAGACCGCTTCTCTCAGCCGAGCCGCCGCCATAGTGTATGAGCACCTTCGAGCCGCCGTGCTTCTTCACGAGCTCGCCTGCCTTATCTTCTGTATCCCTGCCGAAAACGAATTCGGTCGGGCTGTAAAACTGAAAATTTTCCATAGTTATTTCTCCTTTAAATCATTTGTGAGCTTGTCATAAGCCGCTATAACTCTGTCGCACCAGCTGTCGAATTCGGGGTCTGCCTTTTGGCAGTCCTCATGCGCGAGGACGTACTCGACCGTCCTGCGTATGCCTTGGTCGGCACGGACAGTTGCCGTAAAATCGGGGACTGCGCGCTTCAGCTTGGAGTTGTCGAACACCACCGAGTTTGCCTTGTCGCCGATGAGCGTGCCCTCGAAATCATACGTGCCAATGGCATTGAGGAAGTCCGATGCGATGTGCCGCGCGTTGAGCTCCACGCCGAGAGCGTCCGCGATTATGGCGTAGATCTGATTCCACGTAACGCTCTCGTCAGAGGTTATGTGGAAAGCCTGACCTACCGCGTGGATATTGCCGATGAGCCCGACGTAGCCCTTCGCGAAGTCGCTGTTGTGGGTTATTGTCCACAGGGACGAGCCGTCGCCGTGAATGATGACGGGCTTGCCGTCGAGCATACGCCTGAGCACCTGCCAGCTTCCGTTGTCGCCGTGTACTCCGAGCGGCACCGAGCGCTCGTCATACGTGTGGCTCGGGCGGACTATCGTCACGGGGAAGCCGTTTTCGCGGTACTGCTTCATCAGGTACTCCTCGCAGGCTATCTTGTCGCGGGAGTACTGCCAGTGCGGGTTCGACAGGGGAGTGCTCTCCGTGATGCGGTAGTCCGACAGCGGCTTCTGGTACGCCGAGGCGGAGCTGATGTAGATGTACTGCTTTGTGCGTCCCGAGAAGAGCCGCACATCGCGCTCGACCTGCTCGGGCACGAAGCCGATGAACTCGCCCACGCAGTCGAAGGTCATATCGCCGAGGACTTCGGCAGTTTTTTTCTCGTCGCCGATGTCGCAGCTGATGACCCTCACGTTTGCGGGAAGTCCGCTGTTTCTGTTCCCGCGGTTGAGCAGGTACACCTCCTCGCCCCTATCTGCGAGCAGCCGCGTGACAGCCATGCTGATAGTACCCGTTCCGCCTATCAAAAGTATCCTCATATTACGTTCACCTCGTTATTGCGCCTGAGCGCATCTTATGAACAGATGATACCATATTCTGTGGCTGAATTCAATACTTTTATGCAAAAGCGTGAAAATGATGTTAAAAATATGGAAAAAATATCATATCCTTATAAAATCGAGGACAACTACTGTTCGCTGTTATCAGCGCGGGCGTTTTGGTGTTGACAGGCGGGGAGTTAGGAGTTATAATACTAATATAAATCGGAATTTAGAGGAGTAGATCATGAATAGTTTTCAATGTGATTTTTTGAAAGCAATAAAAGACATACAAGAGACCTGTGTAGATATTGCCATGTGCAATAATACTGAATACAATTCCAAAGAAGAAGCACTATATTCTGTAACTTACGATGTAATTTACCGTATTATGGAGTTATTAGACGGATATGGAGATGACAAAGTCGGAAGAATTGATATTGTGAAAAGTAGTACAGGAGAATCATTAAAGGAAAATCCGAACATTGAACTTCACGACAAAATTGTTGAATATATAAAAGAGCTATAAATTCTGATTTACAGGAGGAAAGCTATATGAAACTGAGTAAGTATGTATGCGGAGCAGTCAGGCAATTTTCTTTATGGTTTGCAAAAGGGAGTCTCGGTTATCCATTGTTGAACGGTATTGATTATACGGGCGAAATTCTTAAGGAAGAAAGCAGCTTTGCGGAGCAAGCATACGCTATTTTTATGAATAATTTAGAAATAGACG